>JAIRMD010000047.1 GCA_031258915.1 Prevotellaceae bacterium | reverse complement strand
CAAAAATTGCTATATTTGCCGAAACAAAATTAAACATTTTTACTATGGTAATCGATCAGCTGAGCAGCGCGAAAAAGTATTTTTCGCTGCACCCACACTTTGAAAAAGCGTTTGACTTTCTCGTCAGCAACGACTTGAGCAAGCTGGAGGAGCGCAAGTACGAGATCGACGGCGCAAACGTTTACGCCACCTTCATGGTGCGCCAAGGCCTTGCGCCGGAAGCCGCCAAGCACGAGGCGCACAACCGCTACATCGACATACAGGCTTGCGTGAGCGGCAGGGAGACCTTCGGCTGGAGCCATCGCTCCGGCTGCAAAAACATCAAGGAGGCCTACAACCCCGAAAAAGACATCGTCTTCTACGCCGACAAGCCCGATACCTACGCAGGCATCAAGCCCGGGCAGTTTGCCATCTTCTTCCCCGAAGACGTGCACGCACCGCTAATAGGCAGCGGAGAAATAAAAAAGGTGGTGGTGAAGGTTGCGGAAAAATCTGCTAAGCATTTTCTATTTTCTTAACCCGAAAATAATGGCTACTTTTGCATACCATAAATCAAAATATATCCATGAATTTTCGCACGCAAGTAGAGGTGGCGCCAATGGCCTGCAAAATGGGCTACGAGCACAAGATGCTGCTCGTGGGCTCGTGCTTTGCCGTGAGCATGGCCGAGCAGCTGCAAAGCCTCAAGTTTGCCGCCATGAGCAACCCTTTTGGCACGCTGTACAACCCCCTTTCGGTGGCGCAGAGCCTGCAACGGATGCTGGATAAGCGCCTGCTCGCTGCGCCCGATTTGCGCTGCGGGCAAGGGTTGTGGTTCAGCTATACGCACCACAGCAGCTTTGCCCACCCCGACAAGAGCGAGTGCCTGCGCCGGCTCAACGAGAGCATTATGCGCGGGGCGTGGGGGCTGAAAACCGCCGACTTTTTGGTGGTAACGCTGGGAACATCGTGGGCATACCGGCTGAAAAAAACGGGAGAGGTGGTAGCCTGCTGCCACAAAGCGCCCGATAAGGAATTTGACCGGTTTTTTCTTTCGCCGGACGAAACGGCGGCTGCGCTTTGCAGCGTAGTGCGCAGCGTACAGGCCAGAAATCCGGAGGTGCAGGTTATTTTTACCGTTAGCCCCATTCGCCACTGGAAGGACGGTGCGCATGGCAACCAGCTGAGCAAGGCTGCGCTGCTGCTCGCGGTGGAGCAGGTGCTGCAAAAAACGGAAAACACCGCCTACTTTCCCGCCTACGAAATTGTGCAGGACGAGCTGCGCGACTACCGGTTTTACGCGAGCGATATGCTACATCCTTCGGCGACTGCGGTGGAGTATATCTGGGAAAAATTTGAGCAGCTTGCCATTAGCGAAAGCGCAAAAAAAACAATGGCGGAGGTAAAGCTGCTGCTCTCCGCCAAGGCGCACCGCCCTTTCTGCGCCGGCACGCCCGAATACCGGAGTTTTTTGAAGGCGCAGCAGCAGAACCTCTCGCAGCTCAAGCAGCGGCTGCCGCATTTGGATTGGGAAGATGAAGAAACGTTTTTTGCAAAGTGTTAGCGGATGGCTGTCGGCCATGCGGCGCTGCCCTTACTGCCGCGAGGGAAAGGCACGCATCAACCTGCTTTGGTTTATTGATGTAGACGCAAGCCTTACCTGCAGCCGCTGCAAGGTGCAAATGGCGTGCGTTAACTTTTTGTGCACGGCTGCGCTCTACTCGCTGGGCATTACGCTGCTATACGTAATGTTTCAGAGGTGGGGGCTGAATCGCAGCATTGAGCAGGCCAAAGCAATGACCATAGCGCTGGCTGTAGGGGTATACGCTGCGGTGAGCCTGCTTCGCTTTGCGCTGCTGTGGCTGCTGTGGTGGATAAAAACTCCCCTGTCCGCAAAAGACAACAAAAAGTGGCTGTAGCGCAACCATATATAACGATAAAGCGTATAACGATAAAGCGTATGCTTGTGAATTTTTTTTGCTTTTAGAATGCCCTCAAACATTTTGAGCTCGGATATACAGTACCAAATTGCCCTCACGCTTATTCCCGGCGTAGGCTGCATTACCGCTAAGCAGCTCATTGCTTACTGCGGTAGCGCCGAGGCCGTGTTTAGGGCAACGTCTGGGGCGCTTCTTCGCATCCCCGACGTGGGGCCGGCGCTCTCCAGCGCCGTTGCCTCCTCCCGGCAGGCTGCGCTAAGCAGGGCAAAGGAAGAGCTGGAGTTCGTGGAGAAGAACGGCGTGCAGGTGCTTTCATTTTTGGACAAAAGCTACCCCGAGCGCCTCCGCAACTGCGAGGACAGCCCTCTTATCCTGTACGCCAAAGGTACAGCCAACCTCAACGCTCCCAAGGTGATAAGCATAGTGGGCACGCGCAGCGCCACCGCCTACGGCAGGCAGCTGTGCGAAAATCTGGTGCGCGACCTGGCAAGCTCGTACGCGCCGCTTGTGGTGAGCGGCCTGGCGTTTGGCATTGACGTTTGCGCGCACCGCGCCGCGCTCAAGAACGGCCTGGCAACCGCAGCTGTGGTGGGGCACGGCTTAGATATGGTGTACCCGGCGCAGCACTTCAGCGTTGCGCAGGAGATGCTCCAGCAGGGGGGCGCCATGCTGAGCGATTTTACGTCAAAGTGCCAGATGGATCCCTCCAACTTTGTGCGGCGCAACCGCATTATAGCGGGGCTGGCCGACGCTACCATTGTGGTGGAATCGGCGGTGAAGGGCGGGGCGCTCATCACCGCAAACATGGCGGTGGACTACGCCCGCGACGTGATGGCCTTCCCCGGGCGCGTGGGCGACAAGGCTTCGGAGGGATGCCTCAAGCTGGTCAAAACCAACAAGGCCGCACTCATCGAGAGCGCCGCCGACGTAGCGTATAACCTCGGATGGGATATTCCCCGAAAGCAGGCCGTGCAGCTGCCGCTGTTTACGGCCGAGCTGTCGGGCTGCGAAAAGAAGTTGCTGGAGCTTTTATCGGCCACCGAAGCGCAAAGCATTGACGTTATCTGCCGCAGCGCAGGGCTGCCCATGCCGCAGGTTTCGGCGGCGCTGCTCAGCTTGGAGTTTAGCGGGATGGTTAAACCTCTGCCGGGAAAAATGTTTTTGAAAACGCTGTAGGGAATGCTCCGGCGCAACGCTTGGCAAATATATTACTGCCCGCGCGCAGGGTTATGAGTAACTTTGAAATCTGAAATCTGCCCAACCCATGAAAATCATTTGTATAGGCTATAACTACCCTGAGCGTGGCGGGGAGCGTGCGGGCGCTCCGTTTTTTTTTATGAAGCCGGACACAGCGCTGCTGCGCAACAACCAGCCGCTGTACTACCCCAAGTTTACGCAGGATTTGCAGCATGAGGTAGCGCTGGTGCTGCGTATATGCCGGCATGGCCGCAGCATAGGCGAGCGCTTTGCGCACCGCTACTACGCCGAGGTTGGCGTTGGAGTTGACTTTACGGCGCGCGACGTGCAGCGCGAGTGCAGGCAAAAGGGGCTGCCGTGGGAGGCGTGCAAGTCGTTCGACTACTCTGCGCCGGTCAGCCCCCAGCTCGTAGAGGTGTCGGCGCTGCGGGATGCGGCGGATGTGAGGTTTTCGCTGGAGCTGAACGGCAAGGCGGTGCAGCAGGGCAGCAGCAGCGAGATGATTTTTGGCTTTGACCGCATTGTATCGTACGTATCGGGCTACGTCACGCTCAGCATGGGCGACCTCATCTTTACGGGCACGCCGCCGGGGAGTGGAGCGGTGAAAATAGGCGATACGCTGGTCGCCAAAATTGAGGGAGCGCCAATGCTCACAGTGAAGATAAAGTAGCTTTAAAGAAACTTTAACGCCCTGCGCTGCTGTAGTTTTTCCCAAAAGCGCTATATTTATCGCTTTATTTTTGGCCGATTTCTGTAGAGCAACCGCGCCAATTTCTGTAGAGCAACCGCGCCAAGCGTAAGGTTAGCTTTCGTGGGGCTCTCTCTAAAAAATGCTGATGTTACACCAAGCAATTCATATACAGGCGCTGCAGGACATGCTCGGTAGCGCCGAGCGCTGCCTTGTGGCGTCGCATGTAAACCCCGACGGCGACGCTGTAGGCGCTTCGCTGGCATGGCGGAGCTACTTGAGGGCTGCCTACCCGGCGCTGGAGGTGCGCGTAGCGTTTCCGAACAGATTGCCGGAGTTTTTGAGGTGGATAGAAGGGGCAGAGCAGGCGCTTGTGTACGCCGATAGCAAGGAAGCAGTGGAGAGCTACATAAAAATTTGCGACCTCGTTTTTTGCCTTGACCTCAACGCTATTGACCGCTTGGAGGCCCTGGGCGAGGCGCTGGCAGATCGCAGCATACCCCGCGTGCTGATAGACCACCACCTGAAGCCTGCCGAGGAGTTCGACCTCGTATTTTCGGATGCGTCAATGAGCTCCACCTCCGAGCTTGTTTACCGGATAGCGCTTGCCTTGGGTGGAAAATCGCTGCTGACCAAGGGCGCTGCCGAGGCGCTGTACGTAGGGCTGATGACCGATACGGGGTCGTTCAGCTTTAACGTCAACACGCCGGAGACGTTCCGCATGGCTGCCGACCTCATGGAGCTTGGCGTTGACAAAGACGAGGTTGCAAGTAAAATTTACGACAGCTACTCCGAAAAGCGGATGCGCCTGCTGGGGCACTGCCTGCTGAATAAGATGAGGGCGCTCCCGAAGCACAAGGCGGCGTACATTTCGCTTTCGCGAAAAGAGCTGGATGATTTTGGCTTTCAGCCCGGCGATACGGAGGGTTTTGTGAATATGCCGCTATCCATCAAAAAAGTTACGCTGTCGGCGCTGTTCACCGAGTCGCAGGATAAAACCCACATTCGCGTTTCGCTCAGGTCGAAGGGCAAGGACATTTCGGTAAATGAGATGGCGCGTAAGCACTTCAAGGGTGGCGGCCACTTCAACGCCTCGGGCGGAAAATACTTCGGCTCGCTGGAAGATTGCGAAGCTTACTTTGAGAATATCCTGAAAACCGAATTTTGATGCTTTATTTGATGCTTTACGCGTATCGTTACCTTATATGTCCTGTATTTTTTGTACTTTTGCAGGCGCAGTGCAGCCGCCCGCGCGAGCAGCCGCCGTACGCGCCAACGGGCCAGCCGGGTAGGCAGCGGCTGCAGGAGGTGAATAGGTACTTGAGCGAAAAGGAGCAGGACGTTTTGCAGTCGTACGTCAGGCGCCAGCAGCTGGACATGAAGCAGAGCGGCACGGGCTACTTTTACCAGGTGGTGGAGGAGGGTAGGGGCAAGCCGGCATCAAAGGGTAGCGTGGCGCTGCTCTGCGGCAGCATTTTTTTGATTGACGGCACGCCTTGCTACACCTACAGCGAGCAGCATCCGCTGGAGGTAGCGATGGGTAGCTTTTACGGCATTACGGCGCTGAATACGGCGCTGCTGGGCGTAAGGGAGGGAAGCCGCGTGCGCTTTGTTATTCCGGCGCACCTTGCGTTTGGCCTCATGGGCGACGGCGATAGGGTGCCGCCGCGCAGCCCGCTGGTTTGTGATTTTTTTGTGGCAAAAGTGAGAGGAAAGTAAGCGTGATTTTATTAAAAACAAATTTTGTAGCGATGAAGCTTGATGGCGCAGCCCTCAAGCACAAGAAGCTGCCAACCGGCGTAGCGCTGGCGGCGCTGCTACTGCTGCTTGCATTTGGCGCACAGGGGCAGGCCTATACTCCGCTGAGCACAGATGTCCAATACCGTCTTCACGCGCTGGGCGAAGAGGAGGTAAAGGTAGGCAGGGGATGCCACGTGCAGCTTTTCCTGAGCGCAGCAACGCAGCGGGGTGCCAAGGTTTTTGAGCGCACCTGCTGGCTGCCGGTAGGTGAAGAGCCGGAGAGCAGCTCGCTTGAGTCGAGCCTTATGGCGCTGTCGCAGGGCGATAGCGCCGCTTTTATAATGCCTGCCAAAATGCTCTTGGCGAGCCTAATCAGCTACCCAAAGGTAAAGGGCGTGGCCAGCAGCGAGACGCTGCACGTGAACGTGCGCGTGCTGCGCGTAGTAGAACCCGATGCCATTGTGGGCGAAGCCTACGAGAAATTTTGTAGCGAGTACCGTAGCTACGAGAAGCGCTTGACCAGACAATACCTGCAGCAAAATGCAGGATTCAAGGCCACAGGCGATATTTGGAAAAAGCAAGTAAAGCCGGGCAACGGCAAAAAAACGGAGAAGTTTGGCAGCGCAATGCACATTGCCTACGAGGGTTTTTTCCTTAACGGTACACGGTTTGACTCAACCGGAAAAAACGAGCAGCCCTTTCGCTACGTGCGGGGCGTGCAGTGGCAGCTGATACAGGGGCTGGTGGCGGCGCTCGCAGCGATGAGCGAAGGCGAAAAAGCGCTATTCGTCATCCCCTCAACGCTTGCTTTCGGCGCAAAAGGCCTTGCCGATATTGTGCCGCCATTCACCCCGGTGGTGTATGAGGTAGAGGTGGTGAAGGTGGTGAAGTAGAGTCGTAAGTCGAAAGTCGAAAGTCGAAAGTCGAAAGTCAAAAAGTTAAGAGTTAAAATATTGATAGTCTGGTAGTTTTATTTAAATTGAAAGGTACATTGTCAGGTTATAAGCTATATGGGTTGCTTTGCGGCATGCTGGCGCTTGCCTTAACCTCATCGTGCAAGGATGATGACACGGAGGCGAAGCAGCGGGAATCGATTGAGCGCTACATTACCGGCTCGCTACAGGCTGCGGTTGACGAACAGGACGGCGTGTACTACGTGCCGCTGAGCGTCGATTCGAGCGACGAAAGGGTAGCGGTGAGGCCGGGCGATGTGGCGACGCTGGAGTACAAGGCAATGGTGCTGGGCGGCGCTCTTTTTGCTACGAGCATTGACTCGATAGCAAGGCAAAATGGGCTGGAGCCATACCCGAGCGACGGAAATGGGTTGCAGGTGGAAGTAGGCAGCGGTAAGCTGATTGCCGGCTTAGACAGAGGCTTGCAGCGCATGGCGCTGGGCGAACAGGCTTGGCTGCTCTTCCCCTTTACGCTGGGCTACGGCAAAGAGTACGTAGGGCTTGTGCCGCCGCAGTCAGCATTAATATTCAGCGTGCTTGTAACCAGTATTCAGTGATTTCAGATTTCAAATTTACTTACAACTTACAACTTACAACTTACAACTTACAACTTACAACTTATTATGTCTTACCCAAAAAAATATTTTTCGCTGGCGGTGCTGGGCGTTGCAGCTGCGCTGATTTTTGTGCGCTGCGCAAAGGATACCCCCGTATCGTCGCAGGAAACCGAGCTGCAGCTGATAAAATCTACCATTAGAGTGCATTTTCTCAACGCAAAGCCGCTCGCTGCAGATAGCAGCTTGTGGCTGCTTGAGCACGTGCGTAGCGCTTCGGGGCTTGACGCAAAGCCCCAAGAGGAGAGCTACGTGGAGTTTGGCTACACGGGAGAGC
>JAIRMD010000152.1 GCA_031258915.1 Prevotellaceae bacterium | reverse complement strand
AAAATTGGCGCTACCAAGAAAAATTGCTACCTTTGCAGCCGTAACTCAAGTAAATGCACGTAAGGCGGAGCTGTGGCTCGCTTAGAAAAAACAGCTTTAAACCGGAGGCACTTCAACGCTCACATTTCCACAGGTAAAAAAATGGCAGAAGCAATCCTTCAAAAATTTCTCCGCTACGTGGCCATTGACACGCAGTCGGATGCAGATTCGCAAACGTATCCCAGCACCGAAACGCAGAAGCAGCTGCTACAGCTGCTGGCCGACGAGCTGCGGGCGGCAGGCATCCCCAAAGTATCTATGGACGAGCATGGCTACGTGATGGCGCACATTGCGGCAAACGTAGCGCCGCCGCCGCCGCCCATAGGCTTCATTGCCCACGTGGACACCTCGCCGGATATGTCGGGGCGCGGCGTGCAGCCAAAGATTGTAGAGCAGTACAGGGGTACGGATATTGTGCTGAACAGGGAAAAAAACGTTGTGCTCTCACCCGCCGATTTCCCCGAGCTGCTCGAATACACCGGGCACACCCTCATTACCACTGACGGCACAACGCTGCTTGGCGCCGACGATAAGGCGGGTATCGCCGAGATTATGTGCGCCGCAGAGCATATCACATCGCACCCTGAGCTTCGGCATGGCGACGTTTGCATTGCCTTCACCCCCGACGAAGAAATTGGCCGCGGCGTTGACCACTTTGACGTGGAAAAGTTTGGCGCTACCTACGCCTACACCGTTGACGGCGGAAAAATCGGGGAGCTGGAGTACGAAAACTTCAACGCTGCATCGGCAGTGGTGCGCATACAGGGTAAAAGCATTCACCCCGGCTACGCCAAAAACACAATGGTGAACGCGCTACAGGCTGCTGCGGAGCTCAACGCCCTGCTGCCTGCCTCCGAGCGCCCCGAGCGCACGGAGGGCTACGAGGGCTTTTACCATCTGGTGCACGTGTCGGGCGAGGTGGAGAAAGCCGTGATGCAGTACCTCATCCGCGACCATGACCGCGAAAAATTTGAGGTGCGCAAAGATTTTTTGCAGAAGTGCGCCTGCTCCCTCAACGCCAAGTACGGCGCGGGTGTCGTCAGCGTGCAGCTGCAGGACCAGTACTACAACATGCGCGAGCAGGTGGAGCCGCACTTCCACATCGTTGAGCTGGCCATGCAAGCCATGGAGCAGGCCGGCGTAAAGCCGCTGGTGCGCCCCATTCGCGGCGGCACAGACGGGAGCCGGCTGTCGTACATGAACCTCCCATGCCCCAACATTTTTACAGGTGGGCACAACTTCCACGGCAAGTACGAGTTTGCTTCGCTACAGGCAATGGAAAAAGCCGTAGCGGTAATTCTGAACATCGTATCGCTTTTTGCTGCAAAAAGCATTTCCGGCTGCACTACCGCTACAAAGCGTGGCAAGCGGGAGCAAAAGAGAAAATCGTAGAGATGACGCTCAGCAGCAGTGGGGTAAGGGACATTTGATACACCACCGTCTTTTGGAACCTAAAAAATTTTTGAATCTTGGAGCAATCAAACATACCCTTAGCAGAGCGGCTGCGCCCGCAAACGCTGGATGGCTACATCGGGCAGCAGCATCTGGTGGGGGCCAACGCTGTGCTGCGCAACATGATAGAGGGGGACAAGCTTAGCTCGTTCATCCTGTGGGGGCCGCCCGGCGTGGGGAAAACAACGCTGGCGAGGGTTATTGCCAACCGCCAAAATCGTAAGTTCTACACGCTAAGCGCCGTGAACGCCGGCGTTAAGGATGTGCGCGAGGTGATCGAGGATGCCAAGCGGCAGCGCTTTTTCAGCACGCCCAACCCGATTCTTTTTATTGACGAAATTCATCGTTTTTCAAAATCGCAGCAGGATTCGCTGCTGGGCGCCGTGGAGCACGGAACGGTTACGCTCATTGGCGCAACCACCGAAAACCCATCGTTTGAGGTCATCGCGCCCCTGCTCTCGCGCTGCCAGGTGTACGTGCTGAAGCCCCTGGAGGTTGACGACTTGAGGCTGCTGCTGGAGCGCGCCATTGCCACCGATGTTTACCTCAAGCAGCTGCGCTTTAACATCGAGGAAACAGAGGCGCTGTTTCGCTTTGCCGGAGGCGATGCCCGCAAGCTGCTCAACGTGCTGGAAATTGTGGTCGGCTCGTTCGACGGCGACGAAATTACCATCAGCAACAGCATCGTAACCGAGCGACTGCAGGAGAATATTGCTCTGTACGACAAAAACGGCGAGCAGCACTACGACATTATTTCGGCCTTCATAAAGAGCATGCGCGGCAGCGACCCCAACGCGGCGGTCTACTGGCTGGCGCGCATGATTGAGGGCGGCGAAGACCCGCTGTTCATTGCACGCCGCATGGTGATTTTGGCAGCCGAGGACGTGGGGCTGGCCAACCCCAACGCGCTGCTCATGGCGCAGGCCTGCTTCGACGCCGTTAAGGTTATCGGGATGCCCGAAGGACGGATTGTGATGTCGCAGTGCGCTGTTTACCTGGCCACAAGCCCCAAAAGCAACGCATCGTACATGGCCATCGAAGCGGCCATTGCGCAGGTGAGGCTCTCGGGCGACCTGCCGGTGCCCCTACACCTGCGCAACGCCCCCACCAAGCTGATGAAAGACCTTGGATACCATAAAGGGTACAAGTATGCGCACGACTATACGGGTAGCTTTGTGGAGCTGGACTACCTGCCCGAAAAATTATCGGGCACAACCTTCTACACCCCCGGCGACAGCGCCAAAGAGCGCGAAATAAAGGCGCTCATGGACAGGCTCTGGAAAGGAAAGTATTAGCAGCTCCCCAGCACCGCTATTTGCTCCGGTAGCTCATGGCATTACCCAGCTACAAAAGGTAGGACGCTACGCAGGGTCAACGCATTAAAAAATTATAATTATTTGATTATAAAATATTTGTGCGTATATCTTGTCTTGAGAATCAAATTTACAACTTCAAAGTTGTCAACACTTTATGCTTTTTTAATGCGTTTGCCCTGCCGCTCTTTGGCATGTTTGGATTTACCGGAAAAAGCAGTACCTTTACGTCCGAAACAAAGTTAATTTTCGCCACCTTAATATGAGTACATCATCATGGAACAGCTAATACCATTTGAGAGCAACGGCTTCACGGAAGAGCTATTTGAGGCGCAAAGCCGGGAAAATGGTTTTACCTACTGGAGCGCATCGCAGCTAATGGCCATGCTTGGGTACAAGTCGCTGTCATCTTTCAGCAAGTCTATCAACAAGGCAATGACCACCTGCAACACGCTCAACATTCCTATCATTGAGAATTTCCAGCAGGT
>JAIRMD010000130.1 GCA_031258915.1 Prevotellaceae bacterium | reverse complement strand
TTGTTTGTACCTAAATATCTCATTTACTATGCCTACAGAAGCACAAGAGGGCATTAAGCAAAAAGCTTACGCCGAGGCCATGCGCTACATGGAAAACGCTAAGGAAACCCTGCGGAAAGCCCGCAAGGAAGACGGTCGCTATCAGGATGTTAAATACGTTCGCACGGCTTGCGGTACCGCCTACAACGGCGTGCTCATTGCTTTGGACACATACCTTTTGCTCAAAGGCGTAGAGCAAAAAAAGGGGCGCAAGTCCGTAGCGTACTATACTGCCAACTTCAGCAAGTTAGATAAAAAGTTGCTGAGTGATGTAAATGATGTTTACACTATTCTGCATTTGTCGGGATATTACGATGGCATACACGATGCTCGCATAGTTAACGACGGCTTTGAGTTGGCTTACCAAATCATTGGCAAAATCAAACCGTTGTCCGGCAACTCCCACCTTGAGGCTGCCCCTCCGCACCGCCCGGCGCAGCCAATATTCTCCGGTGCGCTATTTATTCCATCGCTGATGCTCTGGGTAGCAGGTTTCTTACGTCTTGTCGCCAATGCTTTTGCTGCCGTCAAATCGCAGCAGGCCGGCGTGAGCGTTGCTCGCAGAGGGTAGGGGTAAGGCATCGCTTAGCCCGCTCTCGCCGAACGTTACCTGCCCGCCGGCCGACGCCGCGCACGCCACCAAAAGCAGGGCACATAAAAAATTTTGTAATCTCGCATCTTTTTCACTACTTTTGGAAGTTGTTTGTACCTAAATATCTCACTTACTATGCCTACAGAAGCACAAGAGGACATTAAGCAAAAAGCTTACGCCGAAGCCATGCGCTACATGGAAAACGCTAAGGAAACCCTGCGGAAAGCCCGCAAGGAGGACGATTACTATCAAGACTCAAAGTATGTACGCACGGCTTGTGGCACCGCATACAGCGGCGTGCTCCTTGCCCTTGACGCATACTTGCAGCTCAAAGACGTAGAAATGCCCAAAAAGAAGCGTCGCTCTATTGAGTTCTACACCTCAAACGTAGCGCAGCTCGACAAAAAGCTGCTGAACTACGTGAATAATGTTTACAACATCCTACACCTGTCCGGCTACTACGATGGCACAAACGACGCACGCGTAGTAAGGGCAGGCTTTGAGTTGGCTTACCAAATCATTGGCAAAATTAAGCCCGTGCCCGTGCAGGAGTCGGCGCAAGAGTTGCCTCCGAGCAGGCCGTCGCTGCTAAGGCGCATCGCCATGCTCTTTGCCTAACCATTACGCCTGTAAGTTATTCGCTTAAATCCAAAATATCACCCCCCCACATCATTGTTTAACATAAATCTCTCATTTACTATGCCTACAGAAGCACAAGAGGGCATTAAGCAAAAAGCTTACGCCGAAGCCATGCGCTACATGGAAAACGCTAAGGAAACCCTGCGGAAAGCAGGCAAAGAGGACAATTTTTATCAAGACTCAAAGTATGTACGCACGGCTTGCGGCACCGCCTACAATGGCGTGCTACTTGCCCTTGACGCATACTTGCAGCTCAAAGACGTAGAAATGCCCAAAAAGAAGCGCCGCTCTATTGAGTTCTACACCTCAAACGTAGCGCAGCTCGACAAAAAGTTGCTGAACTACGTGAATAATGTTTACAACATCCTGCACTTGTCCGGCTACTACGACGGAGTGCGCGATGCACGCGTAATAAGGGCAGGCCTTGAGGATGCCGAACAAATTATCAGCAAAATCAAGCCCGACCCCGTGCAGGAGCCGGCGCAGGAGTTGCCCCAGAGCAGGCTGTCTCTGCTAAGGCGCATCTACATGCTCTTTGCTTAACCCTTACGCTTAAATCCCAATTTTCACCCCCACGTCTATAAAGTGGCGCAGCCGCTTTCCTGCTCCGGAATGGCGTTGTGGTAGTAGAGCGCCTCTACGCACCACGAGCGGTTGCGCCGCTGTGTGGCACCCGTAGCCTACGCCATGTCGTACTTGCCTTTTGGGGACGGCTCAATGGTGAATCCGATGTAGTCAAAGTCATACGCCGGGTCGTTAAAGTCTACGCTGCTCGCGCGCCAGCTGCTTCCTTTTGCCGTTTTCTCCAGCGCCTCCTTTGTCAGCATTTCGCGCTCAACGTGGTGACACTCCCCATCCGCTCGCCGCTCCCATTTTGTGGCATCTTTAATATTTTTTACATCTTTAAACGCTATCGGTGCTTGCAAATATCGAAATCAGCCGCTTATCTTTGTAGCCAGAAAATGAATCGTCTGACGGCAGAGGCTGACTTGATCTTCGGCGCGAGTTGTCAGGCGATTTGTTTACTAAGTCAACCAGCTTTCCCTTCTCAATGCTCGTCAGCTTATGGCCATAGTACCTGCTACCGTCTGCTACTTCCGATATAACGGATTTTACGGTGTAGTCAACGCCGCCTATCTTTAATCCGGAGGCGTAATACCTGAATGACTTTATGTTTGGCCTGTCCAAATTTTCATTGCCTATTTCGTCAATAAAAATAGAGTTCTCAATTATCTGAGGTATAGCCGCAATAGATTGTAAATGTTCCTTATCTTTATAGTCATGATGCAGTATTTCCTGTAGCCCGCCGTTATCTTTACTCGAAGTCAACGCTGTTTTTTCGCCGGTATCTCTATTGATGTACTCCTTGCGCAGCGCTTTGCCGTACTCCAGCGCGTTGCTTTTGAGCTCCCTCAAATCTTCACCTGCGGCTATTTTCCGGCCGCTAATCTCCACCGGTGCGCTCGCCGTACGAAAGCTGGTCGTGCTGAAACATGTTGTAGCACACCGATTTTACGAACAGCTTCAGGTCTTTTTCGTCCAGCCCGCGGTCATTCGGGAAGGCCTTGTACACCTTGCTCTCCACCGCCACAAAGATTTCCCTGTTGATGCGGTCGGTGAGGCGGCTGTTCTTGTACAGCAGCGCAAGGCACGCCGCCATCATGCACCCCAGCGACCCGAGGCATACGCTCACCATCGACAGCCGCATCCGCGCGTAGTCGCGCACCATAACGCCGCCGCGGCGCTTGTCCCACGTTTGCCAGCCGAGCCGCATGGAGGCCAGCAGCGCTATTTCCCTATCGTCAATATCCAGCACCTCCCGCACCAGCGCCAAGTCCTGCCCCGTGTGGTTGAGCAGCGTGATGACGTGCGAGTTGTTCAGCATCATCCCCCCAACCTCGCTCTTCTTTACGTCCGCCACGCTCTGCGTGATGATGGTTACGCGCCTGTGGTGCTTGCGCACCGTGCGGAACAGGTACTCTATGAACTCCACCATGTCCCCGCTCAAAAAGCTCCACGCCTCGTCAAACTTCACCTGCTTGTAAACCTCCGGGAACTTGGCTATGTGCTGCATCACCAGCGCTATGAGCTGCATCGTCACGATGGGGTACAGCAGCTTGTCCTTTTGAATGTTCTCCAGGTCAAAGCACAGCATCTTGTAGCTGGCCAGGTCCATCTCCGCCTCGCTGTTCAGTATGGTGCCGTACACGCCCTCCGTGTAGGGGTGCAGCACTATCAGCAGCCGCCGGAGTTCAGCTCCGCCCGCTCGGTATCGCTCATTTGCTCCTCCTTTTTTTTATACCTTAGTAATCAGCAGAACGGATTTCACACAGGAGATGCTGGTGTCGCCCGTTTCGCGCTACGCGATTGTGGTTGGCAAGATTTTCGGCTCGTCGTTCATAGCAGCTGCTCTTTTCGTTAATCAATTTATGATTTTTTAACTCGAAAATTCTCCTTTTTGAGCGAAAAAAACGAGCTAAAAAGTGCATTAGCTCTTGTGGCATCAAAAAAATAGCTACCTTTGCAACCCGATTTCTCAAAGTTCATAACTTTTACGAAAAAATCAAGCGGAAGACAATACGGGAAATATCGGGTATAAACGTTTGGAAATTAGGTAAATAAATTTATACAAAGTAAACACAATAATAAAGCGTTTGAGCAACAATGCCAACAATTCAGCAGTTAGTAAGAAAAGGAAGGGTTGAGCTGGTACAAAAAAGTAAGTCGCCAGCCCTGAGTTCGTGCCCGCAGCGTCGCGGCGTTTGCGTGCGCGTATATACCACGACACCAAAAAAACCCAACTCGGCTATGCGCAAGGTCGCCCGCGTACGCCTCACCAACCTTAAAGAGGTGAACGCCTACATCCCCGGCGAGGGGCACAACCTGCAGGAGCACTCCATTGTGCTGGTGCGCGGCGGCCGCGTGAAGGACCTGCCCGGCGTGCGCTACCACTTGGTGCGCGGCTCGCTCGACGCTTCGGGGGTAGATGGACGCCGGCAAAGCCGCTCGCGCTACGGCGCTAAGCGTCCAAAAGCCGGAGCTGCTGCGCCTGCAAAGAAAAAGTAAAAACATATATAGCTGCAAATAACTAAAAATGAGGAAAGCAAAGCCAAAAAAACGAATTCTACTTCCCGACCCTAAGTTCGGAGATACCTTAGTAACAAGGTTTGTGAACGACCTTATGAAGGCCGGAAAGAAGAGTATTGCCTACAGCATATTCTACGATGCAATAGACAGAGTAGGCGAGAAGATGAAAGACGCTGACAAGGCCCCGCTTGATGTTTGGAAAAAAGCGCTGGAAAATATTACCCCGTCTATAGAGGTAAAGAGCCGCCGCATTGGAGGTGCCAACTTTCAGGTGCCTACCGAAGTCCGCCCGGAGCGCAAAATTGCGCTTAGCGTGAAAAACATGATTAAGTACTCGCGCGCCCGCAACGGTAAGTCTATGGCCGAAAAGCTGGCCGCAGAAATCATCGCGGCCTACAACGAAGAAGGCGGCGCGTTCAAGCGGAAGGAAGACATGCACAAAATGGCAGAGGCAAACAAAGCTTTTGCTCACTATAGATTTTAGCTGGCAGTGAGAGCAAAGAAGAGACAAGGAAAACACGAATAAATGGCAAGAGATTTAACATATACGCGGAACATTGGCATCATGGCCCACATTGATGCGGGTAAAACCACTACGAGTGAGCGCATCCTTTTTTACACGGGCAAAACTCATAAAATCGGTGAAGTGCACGAGGGTGCTGCCACCATGGACTGGATGGTGCAAGAGCAGGAGCGCGGCATCACCATTACCTCCGCAGCCACTACTACCTTTTGGAACTACGGCGGAAACACTTACCACATCAACTTGATAGACACGCCCGGACACGTTGACTTCACAGTAGAGGTAGAGCGCTCGCTGCGCGTGCTTGACGGCACCATCGCGACGTTCTGCGCGGTGGGAGGCGTAGAGCCCCAATCGGAAACCGTGTGGCGGCAAAGCGAAAAATATCACGTGCCGAAAATTGCATACGTGAACAAAATGGACCGCACAGGAGCCGATTTTTTCAACGTGGTGAAGGAAATTAAGGAGAAGCTGGGCGCAACCCCTGTGCCGATCGCGCTACCCATAGGCGCCGAAGATAAATTTCTCGGCATCGTTGACTTGATCTCCAACAAAGCGTTTATATACAACTCCGACAGCAAAGAGCTCGTGAACTACGCCGTTGAGGATATTCCCGCCAGCATGGTTGCCGAAGCCGCCGAGTGGCGCGGAAAGCTCGTTGAGGCTATTGCGGAGTATAACGATGCCCTGCTCGAAAAATTCTTTGACAACCCCGACGCTATCACCGAAACCGAAATCATAGAAACAATACGCAAAGCCACCATTGGCATGTCAATTGTGCCGGTGATGTGCGGCGCCTCGTTCAAAAATAAGGGCGTGCAGTACCTCCTGGATGCCGTGGTGCGCTACCTGCCAAGCCCCCTCGACAAAGGCTCGGTGGTAGGCGTTGACCCCGAAAATATCGGAAAAACCATTGAGCGAAAACCCTCCTCTTCGGAGCCCTTCTGCGGCTTGGCGTTTAAAATTGCTACCGATCCCTTCGTTGGCCGCCTCGCATTCGTGCGCGCCTACTCAGGGCACCTTGATGCAGGCTCGTACGTTTACAACCCCCGCTCGGAAAAGAAAGAGCGCATCTCGCGCCTCTACCAAATGCACTCCAACAAGCAAAATCCCATAGAATTTTTGGAAGCAGGCGACATAGGCGCCTGCGTAGGCTTCAAAGACCTCCGCACGGGCGACACCGTTTGCGAGGAAAAGAGCGCTATTGTTTTGGAGTCGATGACTTTCCCCGAACCGGTGATTGGCCTGGCGGTGGAGCCTAAAACGCAAAAGGACTTGGACAAGCTGAGCATTGCCCTCAGCAAGCTGGCAGAGGAAGACCCCACGTTCACCGTGAAATCGGATATGGAAACCGGGCAAACCGTTATCAGCGGCATGGGCGAGCTGCACCTCGAAATTATTGTTGACCGCCTCAAGCGCGAGTTTAGCGTGGAAATCAACCAGGGCGCACCGCAGGTGAACTACAAGGAGGCGCTGCGCGGCACGGTGCAGCACCGCGAGCTCTTCAAAAAGCAAACCGGCGGGCGCGGAAAATTTGCTGACATCATCGTGGAGATTGCCCCCGCCGACGAAGGCCAAACCGGACTCCAATTTGTGGACATGGTGAAGGGCGGAAACATCCCCCGCGAGTTTATCCCTGCGGTGGAGAAAGGCTTCAGGATGGCCATGAGCAACGGCGTGCTCGCCGGCTACGAGCTGCCATCGATGAAGGTAACGCTAAAGGACGGCTCGTTCCACGCGGTGGACTCCGACTCCCTCTCCTTTGAGATTTGCGCCCGCGCCGCCTTCCGCCACGCCTGCCCAAAGGCCAAACCCATAATCATGGAGCCTATCATGTCGCTGGAGGTGGTAACCCCCGAAGAGTACATGGGCGACATCATCGGCGACCTCAACAAGCGACGCGGGCAAATTCAAAACATGGATTCAAAAGGCACCGCCCGCGTGATAAAGGCAAGCGTGCCGCTATCGGAGCAGTTTGGCTACGTAACCGTGCTGCGTACCCTCAGCTCCGGGCGAGCAACCTCCACTATGGAGTTCTCGCACTACGCCGAAGTGCCCGCTTCCCTCGCCAAGGATATTATCGAAAAGGCGCAGGGTAAGAAGAAAGGGGATAAGGATTTGGATGAGTAAGAGTGATAAATATTTGCTAATGAATGTATAGCAATAAATTTTGTGTATAGTTAATAGAATTTCAAGCTTTAGTTAAAGGTCTTTTTGGTCGTATAGAAAGTGCAATTAGAGGTGGAGTAGTATTTGGAGCGATAGGGTTCGTGTACTCCTTAAAATACATATAGGATGTTGATGTACCAATTTAAGCTTACTATGGTTGCACAATGTTTTATTAAATTAGGATTTACTATTTGCGTTTTTATTTCTTCGCTTAAAAGTCATTCTCAAACGGAGCACCATGTAGGAATGATTGCAGGAAAAGTGACAGGCCCTATTTACACTTTGCAGCATAACCGCTGGAACGTAACCGCTACCGGCGGGTGGCTGACAGGACTTAAAGGCGGGTATGCTTCCGTAACCGGCGGGTTCAGGCTGCTGTATCTCGAATATGGGCTAAAGATTGACGCAGGCTTGGGGCTGTTCGGGCAAAAATATACGGCGTTAACCGCAAAGCAGGAGCAGTGGGCAAGGGAGATGGAGTACGATGTCCCGTTTGGGGTGCTGTTGGCAGCCAAGCTGCACGTTGATTTTTCCGAGAAGTGGAGCTACGGGATGCACATAAGCGGACCCCTTACTTCACCGAAAGAAAATGATGAATTTAGCAGGCAAAAGAATATAGGGCAGGTGTGGTTGTACATGATTCAGCTTTCGTTGCAGTACAAGCTGGGAAGCACGGGCAAGAAAAGTTGATAAGCTTTAGGTGAATAGCATAAATGTTTAACTCAATGATGGGCGTAGAGGTAGCCAAGCAAATAGCGCACAGCCTGCTGAAAACAGGCGCAATCAAGCTGAACCTTGTAGATCCGTTTATTTGGACATCGGGGTGGAAATCGCCAATTTACTGCGACAACCGCAGCACGCTGGGCGATGTGCAGGTGCGATCTCAAATATGCAATGCATTTGTTGACCTAATCCGCTTGAAGTACCCCGATGCGGAAGTCATTGCGGGCGTTGCTACGGGCGCTATTGCGCAAGGAATGCTGGTTGCAGAAAAATTAAACCTGCCGTTTGCCTACGTTAGGGCAAAGCAAAAAGAGC
>JAIRMD010000070.1 GCA_031258915.1 Prevotellaceae bacterium | reverse complement strand
AGAGGTTGCGAATGGGCAGGGGGGTTGCGCGCGTCAGCGCCACGGCGTTGGGTAGCAGGCTGCGCACCAGCGTAGCCACCGCATCATCCTCACGGCGCACCGACGAAATGATGGAGCGCCAAATCCCGCTGTGCCTTGCCAAAAACGCCCTCCCCGCGCCGAACGAAGCGCTATCGTCAACCCGCTTATCCACCACCGCGCCGCCATCCATCACCGCCAGCTTTACCGCAGCATTACCAATATCTACAACCAAATTTGTCAAGGTGCCTATATTTTGTATTTACGTGTTTGCTCATTGCACAAAATCCTGCTTCATGTATTTATGCTTACGGATTGCAAGCACAAAACAGAATTTTCAAAGGGAAATGCACCCAATTTAGGTCGAAGTTTCCAAATTTGCAAAAAATAATCTCCAAATTTGGGCATAAAATAAGCGGGATGTATTTTGCTGCATCCCGCTTAAACGCTGGCGTTGGGCACGCTTTGTAGCTGGTGACCCCGGAGAGGCTCGAACTCTCGACCCAATGATTAAGAGTCATTTGCTCTACCAGCTGAGCTACGGAGTCAGATTTTTTCAGTCGGATTTTCTCAGTAAGAGGGGTCAAAGGTAATCATTCTTGTTAAAAATGCTTGTATCGCACCCGTATTTTTATGATAAAATAACAAATTGTGATTTTTTAGAGTACGCTACACACGCCAGAATGACCCAATTACAAATTGTTTGAAAAATAAAGGAGCTAAAAATGTAACCGAGCAAACAAGTTGTGAACATTACGCCGATAGATTTCGTATATTTGCAGGTGAATGAAAGAGCCGCCGCAAACGGATAAGGCGCTTATGAGTTAGGTACATGCGCAAAGGTAGCAGCCTTTCACCATAAACAACCCTAATTATTTGCCATGATTGGGTTTTTGAATCTTCGTGAAGCAAACGAGCAAGTTTATCACGGAGATTTTTTTTGCCCCTGCCGCTACCTTGCAAACCGGGTAAATACGCTTAGCGGAAGCTGCTTCCCAAAGCTGTCCTTCAGCGCCAGCTCTCCGCTCTCGCGCTGCGGCGGATGGCCAAAAACGCTGCTCACCAGCGTATCGCAAGCTACCGAAGAGAAGCCCAGCGCGTAAAGGTTGAGCACCAAAAACGAGCCTTGCTTTTCGAGCATCTTTTCTACACCGCTCATCAGCTCCAAGATTCCCTCGCCCAGCAGCCAGCGCTCGCCGTCGGGGCCGCGGCCGTACGCCGGCGGGTCGAGGACGATGCCGCTGTACTTCGCCCCTCGGCGCACCTGCCGCCGCACGTACTTCAGCGCATCGTCCACCAGCCAGCGGATACCGTCAAGGCGGCTTGCCTGCATGTTGTCGCTGGCCCACGTTACCGCTTGCCTTACTGAGTCGAGGTGGGTGACATCGGCGCCCGCTGCGCGCGCCGCAAGCGAGGCGCCGCCGGTGTAGGCAAACAGGTTGAGTACCCTTGCGCCTTTTTTTAGCCGGCGGCACGCGCTGTAAATAAAGTCCCAGTTGGCTGCCTGCTCGGGAAACACGCCCACGTGCTTGAACGAGGTAAGCCCAAGCCTCAGCGTCATGTCCAGCCCGTTGTGCAGGTAGCTTATGAGCCAGCGGTCGGGCATACCCGATTTTTTTGTCCACGTTCCGCGCTCGTCGGGGTTGCTCTTTGCGCCTTTTTTGTGCTGAAAGGTAGCGTGCGCCAGCGCTCTCCACTCGCTCTCGGGCAGCGACGGTGCCCACACAGCCTTTGGCTCCGGGCGCCGCGTAACGTACTGCCCAAACCGCTCCAGCTTCTCAAAGCTACCGCAGTCTACCAGCTCGTAATCCCTAAAGCTATCGGGCGAAAGTAGGAGAAGGTTGGCTTGCATAAGTTGATTTCAGATTTCAGATTTCAGATTTCGGATTTCCCTGCGGACTTGGCAACATTATAACCCTAACCCTAAGCTCGGGATACCTACTTGACACAGGTATCCTTTATCTGCCGGCAGGTTTTTTCCCTTTCCGGCAGCTATCGCCATGCGGTCGCACCGCTCGTTGTTGGGGTTATTGGCGTGCCCTTTAACCCACACAAACCGCACCGCGTGCCGACGGTACGCTCTCAAGAATCGCAGCCACAAGTCGGGATTTTTTTTGCCCTTAAAGTCGGGCGTAGCAGCCCACGCAAACACCCATTTTTTCTCCACCGCGTCTACCACGTATTTGGAGTCGGAGTAAACGGTTACCTCGCAGCCATCGGTTTTGAGCGCCTCCAAGCCCGCAATGACCGCCATCAGCTCCATGCGGTTGTTGGTGGTGAGCGCGTAGCCCTGCGAAAGCTCTCTGCGGTGAACGCCGGAAATCAAAATCACGCCGTAACCGCCCGGCCCCGGGTTGCCAAGCGCTGAGCCATCGGTATAAATTACAACTTTTGCCAAATTTTCGAACTTTTAAGTTTTCAAGCTGCCTGCTACGCCGCTGCTGCGGTAGATAAATTTTTGCCGGATAACCTCCTGCACCGATACGTTTTTCATTTTGCTCTCGAGCCACGAGGTGAGATCGAGGTAAAGGAACGGGCGCTTTTCGTAGGGCATGTTTTCGTACAGCAGCAGCTTCTCGTGCAGCGCACGGAACAGGTCGTTGATGTCGTTGCGGTAAAACGTATCGAGCTTGCGCAAAAAGGCTAGTATCTCGTGCTGCACTACGTTCAGGTCGTTCATCTTTACCAAAAAGCGGTAGGTCGATTTTATTTGGTGCTCCATCATCAAATCGTCGCCGCTCTCGTAGGTGGCAATGAGGCAAAGGATGCGGGCAAAGCACTGCAAGTCGGCGCGCACATCCTCATCGTGCGTGTCAATAATTTTGTTGAGAAACGACGCTGATTTTTTAAACTCGCCGCTGCCAAAGTAGAGGCACGCCACCTTGTAGTAGAAAACAAGGATGTGGTGCTGGTCGATTTTGTTTTTATTTTCCTCAATGAAGTCAAGCAGCTCTGGGACAATCTCCAAGCCGTCGGAAAACGTGCCGTCCATGAAGTGCAAGTTCATGCGGTTGGCGTAGTAAAAGGAGCGGGCCAAGATTTCGGCGTTTTGGTTGATGATGTTTTTCTTTTTTACTATCTCCTCGTGGACAGCCTCCAGCACCTCCTTGAAGCGCGAGTAGTGGCGCAGGTAGAAAAGGCTTTCGAGGAGATAGTTGAACGATTTGAAGTACAGTCCCGACATGCTTTGCTTGAGCATGGGGTACTCGGCAAACAAGTCCACGTTGCGCTGCGTGTGGCGGTAGCACGCCAAAAAATCTTGCAGGATGTAGCTGTACCAGTAGTTGGACAGGTTCATGTACAGCAGCTCGTGCACCCCCTGCTTGCGCACGTCAAACTTGGGGCGGTGCTTGGCAAAGTAGTCCTCAACAAACATGATGTCGTTGCGGTTGCGCACGTGGCCGCGCTTGAGGTACAGCGCGTAGAGCTGGATGGCGAGGTTGGAAAATTCGCTGGCCTTTTGTATGGTGTTGCTTAGGCTTTGCACTTCGGCAGTAAGGTCGTCGGCGCGGGTTGTAGAGCTGCGGGTTATGAACTGCGACTCTATCAGCTTTTCAAACTCTACTATCTCCAGCGCTATGGTAAACTGCTGCCGCCTCGTTGCCTGATGCTTGGCGCGGTCTAAGAATTTAAGGCTTTGCTTGTACATGCCCTTGGCGTAAAGGATGCGCGCAAAGTCAAGCAGCTCGTGCAGCGAGATGTCATCGTAGCCGTCCACACCGCTCTGGCGCAGGCTGGTGAGCAGCTGGCGGTAGAGGTAACCCTTTACGTTTGCCAGCTGCGATTTCGGGATGCCGCTTTTTTTCAGAATTTTTGCCTCGTCAAACGCCGCAATTTCATCCATAGCGTCAAAGAGCGCAATGAATTTGGCGTTTTTGCTGTCGTCAATCCGCGTGGCGTACAGGCGGAACGAGCGCTTTTCGGCCTTAGTCATCGACTTGATGAGCTCTAAAACAGGGTCGGGTTTGATTTTAGAGGTTGAAGCCACAATTGTCATATAGCATATATCTTTTTTGCCATTTTATTGCTGACAGATATTTTAAGCAATCTGCATCGGTCTGAAATTTTTTATAGCGCGCTGCATGAGCTTACGCCTGTACATTTTTCTCTTGCATTCATCCCGCAAAATTAGATGAAAATTCCGGATTTCCAAGCGCGTGCGAATGAAAAAAGATTTTTTACAGAGTAAATCAGCAATTCAAAAATTCGGCGCAAGCCCAATCTTTGAATTGTTGAATGGGGCTGCCTCAAAAGGATATTAGCACGCAGATAGCGCAGATTTAATAGATGAACGCAGATTATCCACCTTCATCTCCCCTTACTAATGCCATGGCATAGCGTCAAGCATTGCCCATTGTGAACATTTTATCAACAACGGTGTCAGGCTACCAATACGTTTGATTGTTAATAAAAAAATAAAGATGCATATTTCATAATAAATGCCTATACTTGCAGCGCGAATTTTTGAAAGCCTCGCTTTTTTGCTAAAACAGTCAAAGCGTAAGCACCTGTTTAAAATATCTTTACGCCATAAAATTAAGGCGCTGGCGCGAGGTTGCTTGTTAAACAAAACATCTAAATTATGGAAAATCAAAAAGTAGAAGAGCTGCAAAAAAAGCTGGAGGAAGCGCAGCAGGGTGGTGGAGAGCAGGCTATTGCCAAGCAAAAGTCGATGGGTAAGCTCACCGCGCGCGAGCGAATTTTGCTGCTTGTGGACGAAGGCTCGTTCCACGAGTACGATTTGTTTGTGGAGCACGACGTGCGCGACTTCGGCATGCAGGATAAAAAGCTGGCGGGCGACGGGGTGATTATCGGTACGGGTACGCTGTACGGGTCGCCCATAGCCATCTACGCGCAGGACTTCACGGTGGCCGGCGGGTCGCTCGGCTCGATGCACGCCCGCAAAATCACCAAAATCATGGACTACGCGCTGCGCATGCGCATGCCCATCATCGGCATCAACGACTCCGGCGGCGCGCGCATCCAGGAGGGCGTAAGCTCGCTCGCCGGGTACGGCGAAATTTTCTTTCGCAACACGCTCAACAGCGGCATTATCCCCCAAATTTCGGTCATCCTTGGCCCCTGCGCCGGCGGCGCAGTGTACTCGCCCGCGCTCACCGACTTTGTGTTTGTGGTGGAGAACATCTCCAAAATGTTCATCACCGGGCCAGAGGTAATCAAGACCGTGCTGGGCGAAGAAGTATCGATGGAGGAGCTGGGCGGGGCGCGGGTGCACAGCGAGCTCACCGGCAACGCGCACTTCTTTGCCCGTAGCGAATCGGAGTGCTTTGAGCAAATCAAGCGGCTCATCACCTTCATCCCGTGGCACAACCAGCGCAAGGCGCTCGCCTTTGAGCCGCGCGAGCCGAAGGCCGAGTACAGGGTTGACGAAATAGTGCCCGAAGACCCCACGCAGCCCTACGACATGCGCAACGTCATCCGCGCCGTGGTGGACGGCTCCGATTTTTTTGAGGTGCAAGCGCTGTGGGCGGCCAACATCGTCATCGGGTTTGGCCGGCTCAACGGCGAAACGGTGGGCTTTGTGGCCAACCAGCCCTGCGTCATGGCCGGCGTGCTGGACTGCGACTCGGCGGACAAGGCGGCGCGCTTCATCCGCTACTGCGACGCGTTCAACATCCCCATCGTTACCTTCGAGGACTTGCCCGGCTACCTGCCCGGCGTTGACCAAGAGCACGCGGGCGTTATCCGGCACGGAGCAAAAATGCTGTACTCCTACAGCGAGGCCACCGTACCCAGAATTACCGTTATCCTGCGCAAGGCCTACGGCGGCGGCTACATCGCCATGAACTCGCGCCACCTCCGCGCCGACTTTGTGTTTGCGTGGCCAAACGCCGAGATTGCCGTCATGGGGCCGGAGGGCGCGGCTAACATCATCTTCAAAAAGGAAATTACCGAGGCCGCAAACCCGGAGGAAGTGCGCAAGCAAAAGGTCGCCGAGTACCGCGAAAAATTTGCCAACCCCTACGTGGCCGCCTCCAAGGGCTACATCGACTCGGTGATTGACCCGAAGGATACGCGCAAGTTCCTGCTGCACGCCATTAAGGTGTCGGTGAACAAAAACGCGGGAATGCCTGCAAAAAAACACGGTATTCCTCCGTTTTAACCCGTAACATTTTAAGTCTATGCAAGAAGAAATTCAACAAAATCTGACTCCCGGCACGGTGCGCATATTAGATACCGTATACACAACCAACGTTACCGAGCGCTACCTCAACCGTAGAGCATGGAAAAGCCCCAACCCTGACATTGTTATGTCGTTCATACCCGGCACCGTGCTCCGGCTGCTGGTCGAGAAGGGGCAAAGGGTGAAGACCGGCGACACGCTGGCGATTTTTGTGGCCATGAAAATGCACAACGCCCTCCTTGCCCCGCACGATGGCGTGGTGGTAGAAATATTTGTCGGCGAGGGCGATAAATTCCCAAAGGGGGCGAGCTTGTTTGAGGTAAAGCGGTAGAGGTTTTAGCTCCTCGCCGGCAGCCGGCAATAAGCCTGCCATTAGCGATTTTATATTTTATATAAAAATGGCTACCTTTGTACTTGAGAAT
>JAIRMD010000023.1 GCA_031258915.1 Prevotellaceae bacterium | reverse complement strand
GTAGGCAACCAGCTCAGCCCCTACTACAAAAGCGCTATATTTGAGACCATCATGCAGCGGATAGCGCAAAAGCCGCTACAGCTCAAAATAAAAGAGCAGAACGGCAAGCTCTCGCTGGTGGTGCCCTTAGTAAACACCATTGCCCAAGCTATGCAGGTGCTGGAAAAGCTAAGAAGTGAGGGCTAATGCGAACCCGCCACCAGGCAGCCTTACTACAGACGGTGCGAACAAGGGTTGCGCATGTCTTCCCTACCCGTAGCCAAAAATTGTATGCGAGTAGCTATGTGCCGATTTTTCTTCCGACCACGACTGGGCAACGCCCTACGAAGCAAAGGGTGCATTTCAAATTGTCGCTTTTGCTCATTCCTACGGGATTGCTTGGGCGACAATTTGAAATGCACCCCATTTTTATGCGCTTGCGTGTAATTTGGTAATTTAATGCTATCTTTGTGCGATTTTTTGATTTTACAAACAAACAAACACAAACACAAACTCTAAAACATGAAAGATGCTATTGCAATTTTGACAGGCGGTGGTCCTGCACCCGGCATGAACACTGTAGTTGGCAGCGTTGCCAAGGTTTTTTTGAACAACGGCTACCGCGTAATCGGACTGCACGGAGGCTACAGCAGCCTCTTCCAGCAGCCGCCCCGTATATCTGATATTGACTTCCAGTTTGCCGACGACATTTTCAACCGCGGCGGCTCGGCCATCACCATGAGCCGCTACAAGCCAACGCCGGAGGATTTTGGCCAGCGCTTCAACCTCGACTTTTTTAAGGAGAACAACGTAAAGCTGTTGGTTACCGTTGGCGGAGACGATACCGCTTCGACGGCTAACCGCGTGGCAAAATTTTTGACCGACAAAAAATATCCGATTGCCAACATTCACGTGCCCAAAACGATTGACAACGACCTGCCGCTACCCAACGGCACGCCTACCTTTGGCTACGAGTCGGCGCGCGCCGAGGGCTCCAACATTGCCACTGTGGTGTACGAGGATGCCCGCACCAGCGAGAATTGGTTTATCGTTGCCGCTATGGGGCGCTCGGCGGGGCACCTTGCCTTTGGCATCGGCGCCTCGTGCCACTACCCGATGATTGTGATTCCCGAAATGTTCAACAAAACCACCATTACCTGCGATAAAATTGTGAACCTTGTGCTTTCGTCCATCATCAAGCGCAAAATTATGGGCGAGGAGTACGGCGCGGCGGTCATCTCCGAAGGGGTATTCCACGAGTTGAGCAGCGAAGAAATACAGAAGTCGGGCGTTAACTTTTCGTACGACGACCACGGACACCCTGAGCTGGGCAAGGTTTCGAAGGCGCATATTTTCTGCGAAATGATTGAGAACAAAATCAAGGAAATAAAGCTGAAGGTGAAGACCCGCCCTGTGGAGATAGGCTACGAGGTGCGCTGCGACGTGCCCATAGCGTACGACCGCCAGTACTGCACGCTGCTTGGCTTTGGCGTGTACGACCTCTACAAAGCCGGGCACACCGGATGCATGGTTTACGTCAACAACTTTGGCGACGTTGCCCCGCTCTTTTTGCGCGACCTGCAGGACGTTAAGACGGGTAAAATCCCTCCGCGCCTGGTGGACATCAACAGCCAGTTTGTGCAGTCCATCATGCGCTACGTGATGCACTTCATTACGCCTGCCGACTATGAGGCCGCCAAAAAGTACGTGCCCGACCCCGAGAGCTATGATTTTAGGCGAATTTTGGAATGGAGCTAAAGCATACGGTTAAGCTAAATAATTAAAACAGAAGCGTGCTTTTTTGTCGCTTGCTTGCCTAATCGCCATTTGGAAGCTACCTTTGCGGCGGCAATTTTTTACTTAAATTAAAATACGATGCATCATGAATACAAGTGCGAAAATAGCCCCTCAAAAAAGCCTTGCATACGTTGCTGCGCTATGCTTTTCTGCTGTGCTCTCCTCCTGCTCGCTCGATGGCAGCTATGAGCAGTTCTCTCTGCAAACAGAGTTGGCTGTGGTGAAGTACAACACGCCCGACGGCAGCAGCTGGTACATACTGAACGACGACGGCTTGAAGCTGTGGCCAAAAAATGCCTCGGAGGTGAAGCTGCCGGAAGACAGCGCCCGCGTGCTCGTTGTTTTCAACGTTCTTTTTGATGAAGAAAAGCCCGGCTACAATTACGTTATAGCGATTATATCACAGGTATTGAGCATTGACGTTTACGACGTAACGGCGGCAGACTCTGCTACGGCGTCAGCTCCGTCGGATTTGCTTGAGCACATAGGAGGTGTATGGATTGGAAGCCGCTACCTGAACGTTGACTACTACTTTTTTTCCGGCGCCGCTCCGGAGAAGCATACCGTAAGCCTGCTGTGTGATACCGCTGCCCTGCAAAGCGGCGGGGAAGTCAAGCTGCTCCTAAAGCACGCTAACAATGGCGATGAGGGTACGCAGAAAGTTCTGCAAAACATTGTATCCTTTGATCTTGAAAGCCTCCGTAGCGTTGTTAAGGCAGACTCAATCGACATTGCCTTTGAGGCGAAGTGCAGCAGTGGCGGTACATACCAGCGAGACCTTACGTACAAGTTTGGAGATTAGCGTACGCTTCGAGCGCATCGGCAACAACAAAGGTGCTGCCGCCCACGTAGATACAATCGTTGGCGGCAGCATTTTTTACGGCGGCAAGCATTGCCTGCGCCACCGTAGGGTACGCCTCGCCCTGCAATCCGGCCGTTCGGCATGTGCCGGCCACAGCGTCGGCAGGCATGGCGCGCGGAACGGAGGCTTGCGTGAAGTAGTACAGGGCGCTGCGGGGCAGCAGCGCCGCAGCGCTGTCGATATCCTTGCCGGCCACCATGCCGAAGACGATGTGCAGCCGTCCGTATTCTTCGCGCGCCAGCTGCGCCATTGTTTGCTGTAAGCCATGGGGGTTGTGTGCCGTATCGCAGATAATTTTCGGCGCGCCGCACAGCTGCTGCCAGCGCCCCCGCAGCCCGGTAGCAGCGGCAGCCGTGCGCAGGCCGTCCTCAATGTTTTTTTGGGAGAGGGAAAACACGCTGCGCTGCCGCAAGCACTCTATGGCAGCCAGCGCGGTGCAGAGGTTGCGCTGCTGGTAGCTGCCGTGCAAGTCCAGCTTGTACCGCGCTGCATCGCGGCAGCTGTACTGTCGGCTTGCAAACGTCAGCGGTGCGCCGCAGCCCGCCGCCTTTTGCTCAAGCACATGCGCCACCTCCGGCTGGTACTCGCCCACCACAACGGGCACCCCCGGCTTGATAATGCCGGCTTTTTCGCGGGCAATTTTTTCGGGCGTATCGCCCAGCAGGTCGGTGTGGTCAAGCCCGATGTTGGTGATGATGCTCAGCGCGGGCGTAATCACGTTGGTGGAGTCTAAGCGCCCGCCAAGGCCAACCTCTACAATTGCCGCCTCGACCTTTTCCTGCGCAAAAAAATCGAAGGCCATCATCATGGTCAGCTCAAAGAATGAAGGGCGTATGCGCTCCACCGCCGCCCTGTGCTGCTCGACGAAGTCAACCACACGCTGCTCCGGAATTTCGATGCCGTTGACCTTAATGCGCTCGCGGAAATCGTTCAGGTGTGGCGAAGTGTAAAGCCCAACCTTGTACCCTGCGCTCTGCAGCACCGCCGCCAGCATGTGCGAGGTAGAGCCTTTGCCGTTGGTGCCCGCCACATGAACGGACGCAAAGCGGCGGTGAGGATGACCGAAATGCTCATCCAGCAGCAGCGTATTGCCCAAGCCCGGCTTGTAGGCAAGCTTCCCTACTTTTTGGAAGTCGGGGGTTTGTGAGTATAAGTATTGTAGCGCCTCGGCGTAAGTCATACCAAGAAAGAAGTAAAAGCTGTTGTCCACATTCTTTGCACAAATAAAATAATTCTGCTTCCCATACGATTTTTTTGCCATTTCTTTTTATCTTTGTGCTTTGGCAATCGGGGCAAGGGAGCGCATTGCTTTATTTGCATTTACAAAAATACAAATTTTTCTCTGATTGCCAAATCTTTACGGTAGCATATTTTTTACGTTACCACAAATATTTTTAGTGTAATCGAAGTAAAACCAAAAACCGAAAAAGATTATGAGCGAAAAAAATCAAGAACCGCAGAACATGCAAGTGGTGGCAAATATCACCTCGTGGCTCAAAGGCAGCTACGACGAGGAAACAAAGCAGCAGCTTCGCGAACTAATAGCGAAAAAGGACAACACAAGAGAGGTGATAGATTGCTTCTACCGGAGCTTGGAGTTCGGCACAGGCGGCCTGCGCGGTATAATGGGCGTAGGCACCAACCGGATGAACAAGTACACCGTGGGGATGGCTACGCAAGGGCTGGCAAACTACCTCAAGCAAAATTTTGCCGACCTGCCGCAAGTAAAGGTGGCCATTGCGTACGACTGCCGCAACAACAGCAGCGCCTTCGCAAAGATTGTGGCCGACATCTTTGCGGCCAACGACTTCCACGTATACCTCTTCGATGCGCTGCGCCCCACGCCGGAGTTGAGCTTTGCCATTCGCCTGCTGGGCTGCCAAAGCGGCGTGATGGTTACCGCATCGCACAACCCGAAGGAGTACAACGGCTACAAAGCCTACTGGAGCGACGGGGCGCAGGTAACGGCACCGCACGACAGGAGCATTATCTATGAGGTGAGCAAAATTACCGACCCTTCGCAGGTGAAGTTCACCGGCGGCAACGGCAGCATCGAAATCATCGGTGAAGAGGTTGACGAGGCCTACCTTAGCGGCATCGAAAGCCTGCTGAAGCTCTCGCCCGCAGCCATCGAGCGGCACAGGGACATAAAAATCGTTTACACGCCGCTGCACGGCTGCGGCGTAAAGCTGGCGCCGGCCATGCTCGCGCGCATGGGCTTTACCAACGTCATCCACGTGCCCGAGCAGGACGTGAACGATGGCAACTTCCCCACGGTTTACTCGCCCAACCCCGAAGAGCCAACGGCGCTCAAGATGGCCATTGACAAGGCGCTGGCCACCGGCGCCGAGCTGGTGCTCGCCACCGACCCCGATGCCGACCGCATTGCGCTGGCCGTGCGCGATAAAAAGGGCGACTTCCTTATCCTCAACGGAAACCAAACAAACGCCATCTTCACCTACTACCTGCTGCGCCGCTGGAAGGAGCTGGGCAAGCTGCATGGTAAGGAGTACACCGTGAAAACTATCGTTACCACCAACCTCATTGCCGCCATTGCCGAAGCGTTTGACGTGGAGTGCTACAGCTGCTACACCGGCTTTAAGTACATTGCCGAAATTGTGCGCAAGTACGAGGGCAAAAAAATCCACATTTGCGGCGGCGAAGAGAGCTTCGGGTTCAACGTGGGCGAGCTGGTGCGCGACAAAGACTCCATAGTAAGCTGCGGGCTGGCCGCCGAAGTAACGGCCTGGGCAAAGGAGCAAGGCTTGAGCATGTTCGATTTGCTGCTCGACATCTACCGGCAGTTCGGGTACTACAAGGAGCGGCAAATTTCAGCTACTAAGCAGGGCAAAGAGGGGCTGGAAGCTATCCTGCAAATGATGCGCGATTTCCGCGCCAACCCGCCCAAAAGCCTTGCTGGGTCGGACGTAAAGGAAATATACGACTACCAAATACTGGAGCTGAAAAATGTAAAAAGCGGCGAAATAAAGGACATCGACCAGCCCAGCATATCTAACGTGCTGCAGTACGTAACCGAAGACGGCACTATAGTGTCGGTGCGCCCGTCGGGGACAGAGCCGAAGATTAAGTTCTACTTCGGCGTGCGCCAAAACCTGAACAGCGCTGACGAATTTGACAGCGTTACCAAAGCGCTGGATGAAAAAATAGATGCCATTGCCGCAGAGCTCAAGCTCTGATGCAGGCGCTATGCGCATTGTGATATTACCTATAGTCCAACTACTAAATTCAAAAAAAGCATGAAGCTATTAGAAGGGAAAGTTGCCATTGTAACCGGCGCTGCGCGCGGCATTGGCAAAGCGATTGCGCTCAAGCTGGCGTCGGAGGGCGCCGATGTAGCGTTCACCGATTTGGCCGTTGACGATAACGCAAAGAGTACGGAATCCGAAATTGCCGCGCTCGGCGTAAAGGTCAAAGGCTACGCCTCAAACGCTGCGCTGTACGAGGATACGCACAGCGTGGTGGAGCAAATAGTCAAAGATTTTGGCCGCATCGACATTTTAGTCAACAACGCCGGCATCACGCGCGACGGCCTGCTCATGCGCATGAGCGAAGCGCAGTGGGACACGGTTATCAACGTAAATCTGAAGTCGGCGTTCAACTTTACGCACGCCGTAGCGCCCACCATGATGCGCCAAAAGGCGGGCAGCATCATCAACATGAGCTCGGTGGTGGGCGTGAGCGGCAACGCTGCGCAGGCCAACTACTCCGCCTCCAAAGCAGGGCTGATAGGCTTGGCTAAATCGGTTGCTAAGGAGCTGGGGTCGCGCGGCATTCGCGCCAACGCCATTGCGCCGGGGTTCATCATTACCGAAATGACCAACCAGCTGAGCGATGAAGTGAAGGCTAAGTGGGCGGAGAGCATCCCCCTAAAGCGCGGCGGAACTCCCGAAGATGTGGCTAACGTGGCGCTGTTCCTCGCCTCCGACCTATCGTCGTACGTTAGCGGGCAGGTGATTCAGGTGTGCGGCGGGATGAACACGTAGGCGCGGCGCCTCCAAAACCAAAAAAACAAAAAACAAAAGCCAAACCTCGCGAAGCTGCTTCGCGAGGTTTGGCTTTTACCGGAGCCCCTCATCAGACTTGAACTGACGACCTGCTGTTTACGAAACAGCTGCTCTAACCAGCTGAGCTAAAGGGGCATCTGTGCACCTTACGCCCAATGCCCTGCAAGCATACAAGCGTAAAAGTGCGCAAAGGTAAGAAATCTTTATGACCTGACCAAATTCGCGAACCTACTTTTTGCGGGAGCAAAATTCAGGTGAAAATTCTGGGTTCCCAAGTGCGCGAATGAAAAAAAGTTTTCTTTACAATGGCTGCATACGCTGCAACACGTCAGGGAGCGGGGAGCTCTGTTTTTCCCGCCACGTAATCGGCAGCGAGCTTACGCAGGCGCTCCACCACATCGCTGTGCTTCGGGTCGTAAACAAGATTCCGCAGCTCGTGAGGGTCGTTGTCGGGGTCGGTCAGAAAAGCGCCCGCGCCAATGCCAAAAAATTCGGCGTAGCGCCAGCGCTCCGTGCGCACCACAACGCCGGTGATGCCCTTGTTGTGCTCGTTCCAGAGGGTATAGGCCGGGCGGTCCCACGCTGCACGGGGATTGTCCAATAACGGGCGGAGGCTCACCCCTTCCAGCGCTTCATGCTTGGGCAGCCCGCACAAATCTACCAGAGTAGGGTAAATATCCAGCAGCTCTACCACCCGCGGCGAGGCATTTCCGTTTCCTTTTGCCCTCGGGTCGAGCACGATAAACGGCACGCGGGCGCCCTGCTCCCACAGCGAGCCTGCCTTCGACCACTTGCCTTTTTCCCCCAGCTGGTAGCCGTGGTCGGCCCAAAACACAATAATGGTACTTTCGCGAAGCCCCTGCCGGTCGAGCTCGGCAATGACCCGCCCGACGTTCCAGTCCACGTAGCTAACGCACGCTAAGTAGGCGCGAATCATGTCGCGGGCTTCCTGCGGCGATGCCGAGCGGTTGACAAAAAGGTCGGCGTTGGTGCGGCGAATGGAGCCTGCCGGAAAGCCCACCGGGACGGACGGGAGGGACGCAAAATCGGGGGGCAGCCGGACGCTGTCGGGCGGGTAGAGGTCGAAAAACTCTTTTGGCGCTACCAACGGAGAGTGCGGCTTGGAGAATCCGCAGGCGATAAAAAACGGCTGCCCTGCTGCTTTGCTTTGCCTGATGTACTCGATGGCTCTGTTGGCCACTTTGGTGTCGCCAAGGCTGCCGGCGGCATCTCCCTCTACGGCCTCCCAGCGGTCGGAGTGGCTGTTGGGGTCTACCGGCCCGGGGGTAAGCTTGGGCAAGCGCTGCGCCAGCGCCGCCAAGATTTCTTTTTCGGATGCGCACGACGGCTCTTTTGTGCTGACGGGGTTGCTCCACCTCCTCTCCTCGCCTCCCTCCGTCCATGCCTCCGTGTCGTCTATTCCGCCGTGAAACACTTTCCCGCTCCGGAGAGAAGCGTAGCCGTGCTGCTTGAAGTACTTGGGCAAGCTAACCCAGTCGGGGTAGGTTGCGCCAAAAAACTCTCGGTTGGCGTTGCTGTAAAGGCCGCTGGTGGTGGGGCGGCGGCCGGTAAGCAGCGACGAGCGAGAGGGGCCGCTCAGCGGGTACTGGCAGTAAGCCCGCTCAAACTGCACGCCCTGCCGCGCCAGCAGGTCGAGGTTGGGCGTGCGCGCCAGCAGGCTGCCGTAGGCGTTGAGCTCGGTGCGCATGTCGTCGGAAATCAGGAAAAGAACGTTCATGGGCTTTTCTTTTCCCGAAGGCGCTTCTCGCGCTGCCCGGGCGGATGCAGAAGCTGTCGAAAAAATGCCCGCCATCGCTCCGGCGGTGAACAGGCTGTTGCTTAGCAAATTACTCATATTTTTTTTTGAAAAATTGGGTTCGTAAAAAGCGTATCCAAAAAAGGCGTGTGGATAAAAGGAATGGCAAATTTAAATGAATTTTATAGGAATAGCAAACTTGAATTTCCCATGTTTGAAAAATAAAAAATTGAATTTTATCCCTGTCGCCTCCTCTTAATTTTAGGGTCGGTTTTTACACATGAAAATCTGTGTATAATAAAAATAATTAGCGGGTTAACCATTAACTCAACTTTCGCAAGTTATTTAGTTCGTTGAATATGAAGATTTTCTTCACCATCAATTTATGGCGCTGCCAAGAAAACATTCCCTAAGGAGAGTCGACGCTAAGCGGCTTTCATAGCTTTCGGTTTTTTCGCTGCATTTGCCCTGTCGTAGATAAAAAGGCAGAGCGTGGCGACAAGCCCAACCGACAGCATCACTATCCACAAGCCGGACGGGTGGTAGGCGTCCCACAGCGCGTTGGTCAGCTCCTGCGGCGACAGGCCAACCCGGCGGGCAACTTCCTCAAAGCGGGCATTGGTGGAAAGCCCGTCGCCTATCAGCAAGCCTTTTTCTGCTATAAATTTTTCCGTAATGGTCACCTTGTCGGACATGGTCTGGTAAACGCTGCCCGATATAAAGCCGGCAAGGAAATTCCCCACAAAAACCGGAATGAACGAGTAGCCCATGTAGAGCGCTTTTTTGTCTTTGGGCGCAATGCGCCCGATGTACTCGGTAACCTTGGGCGAGCCGGCCATTTCGCCCAGCGAAAAAACGAAAATGGCGACTATGGTAAAAAGAACGTTCTGCGAAAGGAGCGTCAGCGACATCCCAACGGTGCAGACCAAAAATCCGGCTACCATTGCATGGAGCGGCTTAAGGCGCATCACCAGAGCGGATACCATGATTTGGAAGATGATGATGAACAGCGCGTCCATGTTGGTGATAAATTCGGCGTCCAGCACCCCCGGAGCCGGGCTGTAGGCGGCGCTGACGAATGGCAGGCGAACGTCGAAAAAGTGGTACAGCACGCCCGTATCCACCCACTGCGAAATGAAGACGGGAAGCGTGAAGAACAGCTGGTAGTACATCGCCCAGAAGCCGGCAACAATCAGCAGAAAAACAAGAAACCCGGAGTCCTTGAAGATGCTTGCCATGTTGCGGAATATCTCCCCGAACGACCGGAGCAGCGAGGTTTCCCTTTTCACCTCGCTGCGCTCAGGCTCTCTGTAGAAGATCAACAAGATGAAGTTCAGCAGGACGATTCCGCCGGATACGTAAAAAATAAGGTGCGATTGGCCTTTGAACAGCAGGGTTACCAGCGGTCCCAAAAAAGCGCCGATGTTCACCATCATGTAGAAAATGCCAAACCCGATGGATGATGTTTCGGGTCGCGTGGTTTTTGCCACCGTAGCCGAAATAATCGGCTTGAACAGCGCCGCCCCCAACGCCAGATAAATGTACATGGCGAACACGGCGGGAAAGGACGATACCTGCGGGAAAAAGGCAAATGCCGTAGCGTAGATAGCAAATGCCAGCGCCAATACCTTCCTGTAGCCGTAGCGGTCGGCTATTGCCCCGGTGAGGACGGGAAGGAAGTAGAGAATGCCTGTCCCAACGCCCATAATCAACCCTTTTTGGCTTTGCGAAAATTCCAGGCCGCCCATGTCCGACGAGCCTGTGAGGTAGTTGGCCAGCAGCATGAAAAAACCATACCACGCCCAGCGCTCGAGCAGCTCAATGGTGTTGGCCACCCAAAAAGTGCGGGGAAACTTGCTAAGTATGCTCATAGCGCTTTCGTTTTATCCTTCAACCATGCCTTTTCTGCGTCCGAGAGCCGGGGCGACAGCTTTTCGTATACCGCCCTGTGGTAGGCGTTGAGCCACGCCGTCTCCTCGTCCGTCATCATCTCTCTAACGATTGGCGTTGTGTCTATCGGGCACAGGGTCAAGATTTCAAAGCCGTAGAAATCGCCAAAATCGGTGGTCATCACCCGCCGGGTAAGCATCATATTTTCTGTCCGCACGCCGTAGCGGTAATCGCGGTAGACGCCCGGCTCGTTGGTGGCTACCATCCCAACGCGCAGCACAACGGGATTTTCTTCGGGGCGTATGCTGTGAGGCCCTTCGTGCACGTTGAGGTAGTGCCCCACGCCGTGCCCGGTGCCGTGCAGGTAGTTAACGCCGTGCTCCCACATAGCTTTTCGCGCCAGCATGTCGATTTGCGACCCTCTTGTTCCTGCCGGAAAGATTGCTCTTGAGAGGTTGATGTTGCCCTTTAGCACGAGCGTGTAGTCCCGCTTCATGTCGTCGGTTAGGTCGCCTACGGCAACCGTGCGCGTAATATCGGTTGTGCCGTCCAAGTATTGCCCTCCCGAATCAATCAGCAGGAATCCCTCGCCGCCCACCGTTGCGCTATGCTCTGCGCTCGGGTGGTAGTGGTTGATAGCGCCGTTGGCGGCGTATCCGGCGATGGTGTGAAAGCTTTCGCCCGCAAAATTCTCCTGCCGGCTTCTCAGCTCCTTCAGCTTGAGGCATACGGCATACTCTGTAACGTTTCCTGTGGGCGCCGCCTCTTCGAGCCACATAAAAAAGCGGACAAGCGCAACGCCGTCGCGCAGCATGGCGCGTCGGAATCCGGCGATTTCGGTTTCGTTTTTTATGCTTTTCAGCCGGTCGGCCACCGATAGCGCATCCACCACCCTATTGCGCTCGGCTATGGCATTATACAGCGCAAACGACAGCTTGGCGCTGTCGAGGCACACCTGCAACCCCTGTGTTTTTGCCAAAAAATCGGCGGTTTCGTGGTAGCCGGCCACAGCAACGCCTTCCCTCTCAAGGTGCAGGGCTACCGCAGGAGGTACTTTGTCCTTGTCGATAAAAAGCACGGTTTGCTCGCGGGAAAGAAAAGCGTGCGCCACCGCTACCGGATTGTAGGGCACATCGCTTCCCCGTATGTTGAGCAGCCACGCTATTGTGTCCAGCGAGCTTACCCAAAGTGCATTAGCGCCGTATTTTCCGGCCTCTGCCAGCGCTTTTTCAATTTTTTGGCGGGCGGCTTCGCCTGCCCATTCGAGCGAGTGTACGGCAACCGGCGTTTTTGGCAGCGCCGGGCGGTTGCCCCAGATTTCATCAAAGGGGTCAAAATCGGGAACAAGCGCTATGCTTTTTTCCCCCAACTCGGATTGGAGCGCCAGCGCATCTTTTGCGGAGTATACGTTTCCGTCGACGCCCACCCGTGCGCCGCCGGGCAGCTGGCTCATCAGCCAGCTCGGAATGCTGACGGTATCCGGCAGGCGGTCTTTGAAAAGGGTAATTTCGCTGCCGCGAAGCTCGTCTGCGGCCTGAAGAAAGTAGCGCGAGTCTGTCCACAGCCCGGCTTTGCCGAGCGTAACGACAACCGTCCCCGCCGATCCGGTAAATCCGCTAATCCAACGCCGCGCCTCCCAGCGCTCGGGGATGTACTCGCTCATGTGCGCATCCGTAGAGGGGATGATAAAAGCGTGCAGCTGCCGGCAGCGCATGTAGCGGCGCAGCTGCTCAATTCGTTTGGCTATTGTAGCTTCCATAGGATTTTGTTAAATGGTTTCGTGCTCGGTGCGCCGGATGATTTCGTTTTGCAGATCGACGCCCAGATCGTTGAAGTAGTCGCTGTAGCCTGCCACCCGGACAATCAGCCCCTGATACTTTTCGGGCTGCTCTTGCGCTTTGCGCAGCGTGTCGGCGGAGACCACGTTGAGCTGGATGTGATGCCCATCCATTTTGAAGTAGCTGCGCGCTAACCCCGAAATTTTCCGTACCGCCGTTTCGTCTTCAAAAAAAGCGGGGCTGAATTTTTGGTTTAGCAGCGTGCCGCCGGTATGCAGGTGGTCTATCTTTGCTGCGGATTTGACGACAGAGGTAGGGCCGTTTTTGTCGGCGCCCTGCACGGGCGAAATGCCCTCCGAAACGGGCAGCCCGGCTTTTCTTCCGTCGGGGCTTGCGTGCATCACCTTTCCAAAGTAAACGTGGCAGGTGGTTGGGAGCAGGTTGATACGGTACGCCGCCCCGCGCGGGCTTGTATGGCCGGCAATGGCGTTGGCGTAAATGTCAAACACCTCTTTCAGCCGGTCGTCGGCGCGGTCGTCGTCGTTGCCGTACTTCGGCGTTTTGTAGAGCAGGCGGTAGAGCAGCTCGTCGCGCCCCTCAAAATTCTCCACCAGCGCATCTGTGAAGTCGGCCAAGCTTATGCTCTTTTCGTCGTAAACGTGCACTTTGAGCGCCGTAAGCGAGTCGACTATGGTTCCCATGCCTACGCCCTGAATGTAGCTGGTGTTGTAGCGTGCGCCCCCCTGTATGTAGTCGGCGCCACGCGCCACGCAGTCGTCGATAATCAGGGAGAGGAACGGGGTGGGGATATGCGCCATGAATATTTTTTCGATGGCGTTGCTGCCTTTAATTTTGATTTCGGCAAAGTGCAGCACCTGTTTTTTGAAGGCCTCCAGCAGCAGCGGATACGTGGCGAGCTCCGCAGCCTTTCCGGTGTGCAGCCCGACCTGCTTTTTTGTCCGCAGGTCATAGCCGTCGTGCAGCGTTACTTCCAGAATTTTCGGCAGGTTGAAGTAGCCGCACAAGATGTAGCTTTCCGTGCCAAACGCCCCGCTTTCTACGCATCCGCTGGCGCCTCCGTTGCGGGCGTCCTCAATATTTTTCCCTTGGTTGACCAGCTCGGCTACAATGGCGTCGGTGTTGAAGATGGAGGGTTGGCCGAATCCCGTTTTCGTAATCTTCACCGCCCGGTCGATAAAGCTGTCGGGGCTCAGCCGGCTCAGCTGCACCATCGAGCTGGGTTGCAGCAGGCGCATTTCTTCGATTACGTCCAGCAGGATAAAGGAAATTTCGTTGACGGCGTTTTCGCCGTTGGCGGTAAGCCCGCCCAAGTTGATAAGGCAAAAATCGGTATAGGTGCTGCTTTCTTCGGCCGTAACGCCGATTTTTGGCGGCGCGGGGTGGTTGTTGAACTTCACCCAGAACGCCTCCAGCAGCTCTACGGCCTGATGGCGCGTCAGCGTGCCGGCTTCGGTTTCGGCCTTGTAGAAGGGGTACAAATGCTGGTCAAGTCGCCCCGGGTTGAACGAATCCCAAGGGTTTAGCTCGGTTACAACGCCCAAGTGAACAAACCAGTAGTGCTGCAACACTTCGTGGAAGGTAGCGGGCGCATTTGCCGGCACCCGCCGGCAAATGCGAGCCATTTCAAGCAGCTCGCTCCTGCGCTTTTCGTCGGCTTCGGCGCAGGCCAGCGCCTCCAGCTTTTCGGCGTGGCGCTCGGCAAAGCGTACCATCGCCTGCGCAGCGATTTTCATGGCCTTCAGCTCCTCCTGCCTGTCAAAGGCCAGCGGGTCGGCAAGCCAGTCGAGCGCTCTCAGGCTCTCCTCAACGTCGCGGATAATGTCCAGCATACCCTTTTGGAAGATTTTGTAGCCGGCAACGGTATGTCCGGGGGCACGCTGCTCCATAAATTCGGTGAAGATTCCGGCGTTGTAGGCATCGTGCCATTGTGGGGTCATGGTTGCCATGATGCGATCGCGGTTTGAGCGCCCTTCCCAGAACGGGATGATGATTTTTTCGTAGGCGCTGCGGGTTTCTTCGTCTACCCTGAACCATACTTTTTCGCGCGAGTGCAGAACGTCCAAGTCTTGCAGCGAGTGGACAGTGATTTCGGGGTAGGTTGGCGTTGCCTTAGGCGCCGGGCCTCGCTCTCCGACAATCAGCTCGCCGTCGTTGATGCAAATCGCCTTGTTCGACAGAATGTAGCGGAACGACTTGGCTCGCTGCACGGGCACGGAATCGCCGAATGCCATGTGGTTTTTATAAAAATCGGTAACGAGCAAAGCTCTTTCGGCAGAAATGCAGTTGACCGCCGTAAGGCTTTGTTGGCGTAGCTGCTGTATTCTTGGGGTCACGGTTTTTTTTAGTTAAGAGTTAAGAACTAAGAGTTAAGAACTAAGAGTTAAGAACTAAGAGTTAAGAACTAAGAGTTAAGAACTAAGAATTAGCTGACGCGCCGATAGACTTAGGACTGATGATTTACACAATTAGAAATTATACTACACAGAAACTAAAGACATAATTCCACAAAAATATAGCAATGCCTGTGTTATTAGTATTAAATGTTTCTGTGTTTTGGAAAACCATTAACAACAAAAAATACATTTTATGAAAACAATTTTTTTCTTTTTCGCTTTGGCGGCAAGTGTTGCAGCCATCGCGACACAGCCCGAGCCGCGTCTTCAGCCGGCAGTAGGCAGTAGGCAGTGGGCAGTAGAGCCGCCCGTGTATTACACCGGCAACAATGAGCCCGCCGCAAGTTCCGTGAACAACCGGCAGCCTTCGGCAGACAGTGTACAATTAGCAACCGTAGCTCCCTATCCTTTGGAGAGGGCGGAGGAAGTAGTGCCGGAATGCCCGGCGTACCTCACCGGCAACGATGAGCCCGTTCCATTTGGACGTTTTATTGCGGAATGATATATAATAAGTAGCCGGCAGGGCGAATACGATAAAGAAAATCTCAACTTGTTTATACATCAAAAATCCCTTGCCGGTTGCTTTTTCTTAAAAGCATGAAAAACTTATTGCGAATATTTTTTTATCTCGGTATCGGGCTGGTGATAACCATCCTTGTGATACTATTAACCCTGACAGTTATCCAAAAATTTACAAACTAAAAAATTACAATTATGAAAAACAACACAACCAAAATTGCACAACGTGCTATCATCTTCCTCCTCCTGTTCCCCCTTTGGGGGTTAGGGGGCTTCCTTGGATTAGGAGGCTTGTTTGCACAAGTAAGCGTGTCCAACATGGACATGGATTATACCACTAAGCAGGCGTCGTTCACCGTGTCGTGGACAAGCGCGCCACAC
>JAIRMD010000246.1 GCA_031258915.1 Prevotellaceae bacterium | reverse complement strand
CCCCCCTACATTGGAGGTCTGCCGCCAAATCCGCCGCCTTCGCGGAAGCGAGGACGGTCGCCACCGCCTTCGGGGTTGCGCTTGGGCGCTTGCCCTTTCAACCGGTAAATGAAGGTTAGCAGAAAGTAGCGGGTGAGCACGTTGGAGGTGGCATCCTCGATGTAGCTGGGGGTGATGCTGCGGTTGACGCTCTTGTTCTGGTTGAGCAGGTCGTACACCGTGAGCCTGAGCTCGCCCTGGTTGTTCGCCAGAAACTTTTTGCCGATGCTGGCGTCGATGCGCAGGTACTCCTGATTGTAGGCCTCCGACAGGCCGCTGTAGAGGCTGTAGTTGGCCACCAGCTGCGGCGCTATTCCCATCCAAAACTCGGCGTATACCCGCGCCGATGCCACCTGCTGAAAGTAGACGTTGTTGTCGCGGCTTTGCAGGGTGTTCTTCGTGTTGTTGTAAGTAAAGTTGTACGACAGGGTGAAGTCCAACTTTTCGCTGATGTTGCTGCCCAGCACCACGCCCTGGTTAATGCTGTAGGTTTTGGCGATGTTTTTTTCGCCGTTCACAAAGCCTGGGGTGCTGGCGTAGCTGCCGCGCGTGCTCAGGTTCAGGTTGCTCTTTACAAAGGCTATGGGTAGGCCGAAGTTGAGCTGCGCCCATGTGTTCCACCTCCCGTTGACGTTGACCGGCGACGAAAACTGTGCGCCGGGGCTTAGCTCCACCGTGTCGCCAATGGGCGAGAGCACAAAAACGTTGCGATCGGAGTAGTTGGTAATCGTGTTGTTGGCGATGCTGTTGTTGGTGTTCCCGAAGCCAAGCATGGAGAAAAACGTCATTCCGCTTTCGAGCGTAGTGCGGTTGTAGCGGGCAAACAGGTTGTTTGAGAACGTTTGCTCCAGGTTGGGGTTTCCGGAGGAGATGGCCAGGGGGTCGGTGTTGTCGAGCACGCCTTGCAGCTGCGCAATGGAGGGGGCATTGGTGGAGCTGCGGTAGAATATGCGCAGGGCATCCTGCCGCGTAAACTTGTACTCGAACATGGCGTTTGGCAGCGCACGGTAGAACTGCTTGTAAACCGACGGCTTTACGGGTAGCACCTGATGCCCGTCGAGAATGGCGGTTTCGCCGTTCACGCCCACCATTGCGTTGATCTTGTCGGTGTGGTAGCGGTAGGTAAGCCCTACGCGCTGCGTAACGTAGTCGTTGTCGTAGATGTTGCTGTAGAGCGAGTCGAGGTCTACCACCGGGTTGTAGAGGCCAGCCGAGTCGCGGTTGTAGGTTCGGCGGTTGCTCTCGCCGTAGGAGTAGTTCACGTCGTAGCTGAGCTGAGCGAGGCTGTTGTCCGTTATCGGCTCGGTGTAGATGAGCCTTGCGCTCCCCGACCAGTTGTCGGTGGGGTTGTCCGATGCCTGATTAAGCACCAGCGTATCGGTAATGCTTGCGGTGGTGCTTTCGCGGCTGCTTTCGCTCTTGCTGTTGTTGATGTTGTAGCGCAGCTCGGCCGAAAACGTTCGCCCCGGCTTTGAGAGTTTTTGCCGCCATAGCAGCTCGTTGCGGAAGTTGAAGGCGCTGCTCTCCGACGAGTTGCCGGCGCTGGCGCTGTTGTAGCCCAGCATTTGCGAGGCGCTGCTGCTCTTCGCGTCGCGGTCCTGAAAGCTCAGGCGCGGCGTGTAGAGCAGCGAGGTGTTTTCGCTGGGCTTGTACTCCATGCGGAGGTTAAAGCGGTGGCTGTAGTTGTTCGTTTCCGACTGCGAAGTTGAGGTGTATAGCGTCATGGAGTCTCGGCTCGCGATGTACTGCCTGAAGCGGTCGCTGTAGGTGTCGTTGCTGCTGACGTTGAGGAAGTAGCTCCCCGTAACCTCCACCTTTTTGCCCCACATATCGCTGTAGTTTATGCCCACGGCGGTGGTTGCGGCAATGCCGCTGCTGCTGCCGCCAAAGTAATTTCCGCCGCGCCGTCCGCCGCCGCTGCTGCCCACCAAGTCTTCCTCGGCAAACTGCCGCTGGTTGACGTTGTTGCTCATGCCCACAACCGAGACGCGGCGCTCGCCGCTGAAGATGTTTACGTTTCCGCCCGCCGAGTAGCGCATGTCGCCCTCCCCGATTTTTTCCTGCACGTCCTGCCCTACGCCGCCGTAGAGCCGCCCGAACTGCCCTGTGCGGCGGTCCTCGCGGGTAACGATGTTGAGCGTTTTTTCGGAGTTGCCGTCGTCAAAGCCCGTGAGCTGCGCCTGGTCGCTCATGCGGTCGTACACCTCAATCTTTGAGATGGCGTCGGCGGGGAGGTTTTTGATGGCGATGGTGGGGTCGTCGCCAAAGAACGGCTTTCCGTCCACCAGCACGCGCTTCACGTCCTCGCCCTGCGTTTTCACCGTTCCGTTTTCGACGGTAACGCCCGGCAGCTTCTTGAGCAGGTCTTCGGTGGTGGCATCCTGCGATACCTTGTAGGCGTCGGCGTTGAACTCGGTGGTGTCGCCGCGCTGCGAGGCGCGCGCGGCGTTGCCCGTAACCTGTATTGCCTCGAGGTCTACCGACTCGGCGGTCAGGCGGATTCGCCCCACGCTCCGGTTTTCGTCCTTGAGCGCCACCGTTTGCTCCTGCTTCTTGTAGCCAAGGTAGCTGTACTCTACCCTGTAGGACTGCGGGGCGAGGTTTTCCACCACAAACGACCCGTCGGCGGCGGTGGAGGCGTAGTAGCGCTGCGTGCTGTCGCGCACGCTCACCGCCCGCACCACCGAGCCTACCAGCGGCTCTCCGCTGTGGCTGTCCACAAGGGTTCCGCGAATGCTGGCAGCCCCAAGCTGCCCCGCAAAAAAAAGGCACGGCGCTGCCAGCGCTACATGCCGTAACCTAAACATTATATCCAACCTGCGCATCTAATCAACTTGTTTTTTCTTAACTTTCATCTCAACTCTTCCGCTCACATCTACGTCCTTCTTCGGCTTCCGCAAAACGTTCAGCAGCTCCACCCTGAAGGATTCCTCTGCCACGTAGTACTTGAGCAGCTTTTGCGGCGGCAGCACCTTGGCAAATTTTTCGTTGTACTCCCGCGCAAGGTTGGCATCGTCTTGCAGGTTGCCCACCATGCGCTGCGCCATTTGCAGGGCTTTTTTGTCGTCAACTTTATCGTGCTTCGCATTGCGTATCAGGTTGTTACGCTCTTGGAACAGGTCGCTGCGCTTTTTCCAGTACTCGTTGTACACCGGCCAAAATCGCTCGGCCTCTTCGGGGGTAAGCTCAAGCTGCGCCGTGAAGTAGCCCACCTTTTGCGCCTGCATTTGCGCCTGCCGCTGCTGGTGCCGCTGCTGCTTCCCGGCGGAGTCGGCAGGCGGTGCGCCCTGCCACCCGAAGCCTGCGCTGTTCTGCGCCAGCGTCATCGCCTGCTCCTGCTGCCACTGCCTCACGATGGAGTCGGCGGATGCGCCGCAAATCTCTACTTTTCTTTCCGCGCCTTGGGCATCGGGGGGCGCTGCGGCAGCCGGAATTGCTACGGCAACCGCTGCAAAAAGGATAAATGTTTTTTTCATTTTTGTAAATTTTTTTTTGTGCTTCAATCCTCAACCTCCATCGCTATTTGAATTTGGCTATCGCAGAGGAGGTAGTCCACAATAGCGTCGTCGTCTAAGCTGTCGCTTTCATCGTCGTCGCTGTCCGGGGCTTGCAGCAGGAAGCTTTCCAAGTCCAAAAGGCTAATGTCGTACGCCGCGTACGCCGCGTCTGTTGGCGCTTGCGCCAGCCTTGTCGCGTACCTCGCGGCCAAGTACGACAGTCCGACCAGCAGCGCAAAGCCGGCGGCAAACGCCAGCTGCGCACGGATGCTGCCCCAGAGCAGGAGGCGCTGCCCGCGCACAGCCTCGCGCTCGTCGCAGCGCTGCATGATGCGCGAGGGCAGGCGCTCAAAGTAGCCTTCGGGGACGGTGAACGGCAGATCTTTGTTTTTCATTTCGGCAGCTGGCGTTAACGGTTACCTCGACCTCTGCCCCTGTCCCTGCGCTGCTGCTGCTGGTCGGCGAGCCACTTGTCGTACTTTGCCCGCTGCTCTTCGGTAAGCAGAACTTTCACCTCTGCCTCGCGGGCTTTTTGGATGTTCTCCATCTGCGTGCGCATGGCCTCGCGCTCGCCGCCTCTGCTTTCGGGCCTCATGAGCGCTTGCTGCTGCGCGTCGTACTTGCTGTTCACGCTGTCCACCCTGACGGCTACGGAGTCGCTAAGCGACAGCGCCTCGCGCAGCTCGGCGCTGCGCTTTGCGCGATTTTGCTCCATCATTTGCTGACGCTCTTCGGGGCTCATGCGCGGCCCCTGCCGGCCTGCGGGAGGCTGCGCCGTAGCTGCGCCTGCGCATAGCGCAAGCGCGATTACAATAATTGTTGCTCTCATCTTAAACAAAATTAGAAGTTAGAAATTAAAAACTGCGAATGCTGCTGCTGCACAATTGTTCTCATTGAGCTCGCGGGCTAATAGTATGACTGCCCAAAGCGCAAAAGGTTTAAAATGCGCTCAAAATATTTTTGATTTGCTTGAAAATGAAGGACCTCCCGCCGGTGGGGGTTACGCTGGGATAGCGTGCACACCGCCCTTCCTGCGGTACTTTGCGGCAAAAGCTGTGGGCGTCATCCCGAGCTCCCGCTTGAAAGCGTTGGTGTAGTAAGCGTTGCTGCTTATTCCGATGGTGAGCATTATTTCGCTTGTATCCATTGCGCCCTCGGCTATCAGGCGGGCGGCCTTGCGCATGCGGTAGCTGTTGATGAATTCTACGGGCGACTTGCCGGTGAGCTTCTTCACCTTGTTGTAAAACGTGGTGTGGCTCATTGAAAGCTCGGAGGCGATGAAATCTACGTCCACACTGGAATGGCTAAGGTGCTTTTCCAGAATATCGACCAAGCTTTGCAGGAAGCTGCTATCGCGCCGGTTGGTCGAGAACTCGCTGCTGCTCGCGTAGAAGTTTTCGGCGTAATGCTCCTTGAGGCGCTGCTGCTGCCTGAAAATATTTTGTATTGACACGCGCAGCAGCTCAAGATCCAGGGGTTTCTCAAAGTAGATGTCTGCGCCGGAGTCGGCACCCTGCAGCTTGCTCTCCACGCCGGTTTTGGCCGTAAGGAGCACAAAGGGGATGTGCGATGTGTCCACGTTTTCCTTCACCTCGCGGCAGAGCGTAATTCCGTCCTTTACGGGCATCATAATATCGCTAACGATGAGGTCTATATCCTTGCTGCGGATGGCGCTCATGGCCTCTTCGCCGTTGGCGGCTTCCGTCACATCGTAGAGGGCTGCCAGCGATTCGGCTATCAGCGAGCGGAGTGCGCCGTTGTCCTCCACCAAAAGTATTTTTTGCCGCTCCTGCGTGGGCTGCATGTCCTTCCGGAGCTTTTCGGCAGCGGCGGTGTCGGCGCTTTTGGGCGTACTGCCGGCACCCGGCAGCGCCTCGCTTTCGGCCAGCAGCCCGAGCTTCACGTAAAAGTCTTTGTCGGCGGCGAGGCTTACGACCATGTCCGTTCCGCGCTCCCGCCCGCTGTAGATGGCGATAGCGCCGCGGTGCAGCAGCACGAGGCTCTTGACGAGCGCAAGCCCTATCCCCGTGCCTAAGTGCGCGTCGGCCTGCGCCGTGTTGACCTTGTAGAAGCGCTCAAAAACGCTCGACATGTTTTCCTTAGAAATTCCCACCCCCGTATCCCTTACGGCAATGCAGAAGCACTTGTTGGCGACAACGTCGGCGCTCACCGCGAAAGAATTTTGGTGCCGGGACGTAAACCGCCGGGCATCGGCGCAGAGCTCCAGCGAAGCTGCGCCGCCGTCGCTTGTGTACTTAAACGCGTTGTGCAGCAAATTTATCACCACCTTTTCGAGGATGTTAGTGTCGGCGTACAGCGCTTCGGGCATTGCCGGGTCAACAAGCAGCTCAAAGGCGATGTCGCGCTGCCGGGCGTACTCTTCAAAGTCGGATGCAATGGCTTTTACTACGGCGGCAACGTTGCAGGGCGCGGGCGCAAACTTCATCATCCCGTTTTCGATGGTCCTGAAATCCATCAGCTCGTTGACGAGGTTGAGCAGGCGGTTGGTGTTGCTGTTGAGGATGTTGTAGTAGTATTCCTTGATGGCGTTTTCCTCCTTGAGCCTTCCCAGCGCCGCCGA
>JAIRMD010000221.1 GCA_031258915.1 Prevotellaceae bacterium | reverse complement strand
TTTGGCATCAGGCTGGGCTTTGGCGATAAAACGGTAAAGGCGGTGTGCGAAGAGCACGGCGTGGATGTAGAATTTTTCACTACCATTCTCAATGTGTTTAGCCACGAAAGCTACTTCCCACAGGAGCGCCTGCTGCGCTTTGACGTGATGCAGCTGGTAGGCTACCTCCAAAAAACGCACCGATACTACCGGACTGTGCTCATCCCCATGCTGGAAAAAAACATGGAAACTTTTGTACAAAGCGCCTCCAAGCCGGATAAACAGGAAATTTTGCTCATAAAAAACTTTTTTGAGCAGTATAAAAGCGACCTGATAGCCCACCTGAAGCGCGAGGAAACCATAACATTCCCGTACATTACAGAGCTGGTGGAAAAAGAAAATACGGAGCAGCTCCACAAAAAGTACTCCATGAAAATATTCGAGTCGGAGCACGAAAATGTGGACGAAAAGCTGTATGACCTGAAAAATATCCTGATAAAGTATTTGCAGGGCGATTACGACGAGGGTGTGCGAAATACCCTAATCTTTAACATATTCCGGCTCGAAAAAGATTTGAAAGACCACACGCGCATTGAGGATAAGATTTTAACCCCCATAGTAAAAAAAATGGAGCAGGAGCTCTTCAGAAGCAATGCTTAGCAAGCAAAACATAGCTATTATTTCCGGCGATTTTCTGTCCGGCTACGGGCTGAAAACGCTGCTCTGCGAGTACTTCACCCCCGCTAAGGTTGATGTATTTGCAACGCTTAGCGACTACTACAACAGCAGAAGCATCTACCACCTGCTGGTGTTGCCGGCTGTCGATTACCTGATATGCCTCAGCAGCATCACGGTAAAAAATAAAATAGTAACCATAGCCAGCGCACCGCAGCAGAGCGTACAGGAACAGCCGCCATACCTCTACACGCTTTGCGGCGAGCAGGAGATGGTGGAGCAGCTGCAAAATATCCTGATGAGCTTCGACGCCTTGCAAGGCAGCGACGCTAAAAGCGAGCTTAGCGAACGGGAGTGCGAGGTGCTTGCCAAAGTTGCCCAGGGCGCTATCAACAAGGAAATTGCCGACAGCCTCAACATTAGCCTCAACACAGTCATCACTCATCGTAAAAACATTACCGCCAAGTTAGGGATTAAAACTATATCAGGGTTAACTGTTTACGCCATTCTTAACGGCATTATCTCCGGTAAGGACCTCCCAAAATTGTAACAAAAAATACCAACAAATGGGGATTGCGCAGCACGATTTTCCGGTGTATCTTTGTACCGTAACAAAAGTTGGTTTTTCGCCATTCCGACAGTTTGGTTACTGCAAAAAAATCTCCGTATCATAGCGACGGAGATTTTTTATGCCCCTGAATTTAGGATTTTGAGCCGCCTTTTGCCGATTTTTCCCTCAAGGATGAGAACGTTATTTTTGACGATTTGAAAGCAACCATTATCCTCCCGCAGCGAAAACCCCGCCCGTTTGGGCGGGATTTTTTTTGTGCTGCGGCTGCCGCTGCTCCCTCTATCATGTTGAAAAAAATACTACCTTTGCGAATTATATACAAAAAAATAACACCTAAAACACTAATCAAAATGTTAGACAAACTACTCAAAAGAAAAAGCATCACCGCCCTTCTGGAAGAATCCGCCGGTGCAAACGGAGGACTTCGCCGCACCCTTTCGGTCGGCAACCTCATAGCGCTGGGCATCGGGGCGATTGTTGGCACAGGCATTTTCGTCATCACGGGTCGGGCTGCCGCCGAGTACGCGGGGCCAGCCCTCACCATTTCATTCCTCATTTCGGGGCTTGGCTGCGTGCTGGCAGGGCTGTGCTACGCCGAGTTCGCCGCCATGATTCCCGCTTCGGGCAGCGTGTACTCCTACAGCTACGCCACCATTGGCGAGCTGCTGGCGTGGTTCATCGGGTGGGATTTGATTTTGGAGTACCTCTTTGCCTGCGCAACCGTAGCCGTCGGGTGGGGTGGCTACATGCAAAACCTGCTGGTGGGCTGGGGCGTGGCGCTGCCCCACAGCATTGCTGCCTCCACCCTTGAGCACACCGCCGAGGGGTGGACGCTCACCGGCAGCATTATCAACTTCCCCGCCGTGTTCATCGTCGCTGTGGTAACAACGTTTTTGCTGGGCGGCATTAGGCAGTCGGCGATAGCCAACAACATCATCGTCGTCATCAAGGTAAGCGTTATCCTCCTCTTCATCGGGTTTGGGCTTTCGCACATTGACGTGAGCAACTGGGCGCCCTACGTGCCGGCCAATACGGGTGAGTTTGGGCGCTACGGCTGGAGCGGGGTGCTGCGGGGGGCGGCGGTGGTTTTCTTCGCCTTCCTTGGGTTCGACGCCTTATCGACCACCGCGCAGGAAACGCGCAACCCGCAGCGGGACATGCCGCGGGGTATTCTCATATCGCTGCTTATATGCACCGTGCTGTACGTTGCGGTTACGGCGGTGCTCACCGGCATAGCGCACTACACCGAGCTGAACGTAGACGCGCCCATTGCCTACGCCATCGACAGGCTGGGCGGGGCGCTCTCGTGGCTTAACCCGCTGATTAAGCTGGGCGCCATTGCAGGCATCAGCTCGGTGATACTCGTCATGATGCTGGGGCAATCGCGCATATACTACGCCATATCGAGCGACGGGCTGCTGCCGCAGCTGTTTTCGCGGGTGAACAGCAAGCGCGGCGTACCGCAAAACGCCACCATCCTTGCGGGCATTGGCACGGGGTTAGTGGCGGGGATATTCCCGCTGCACGTGCTGAACGAGCTGGTGAGCATTGGCACGCTGATGGCCTTCTCCATCGTGTGCCTGTCCATTGTTGTGCTGCGCAAAACGCAGCCTCACCT
>JAIRMD010000198.1 GCA_031258915.1 Prevotellaceae bacterium | reverse complement strand
CGGGGTGCCGCAAAAGCAGAGGTAGCCACCGGCCTCGCCGCCTTCGGGGCCGAGGTCAATGACCCAGTCGGCGCACTTCACAACGTTCATGTTATGCTCTACCACCACCACCGTATGGCCTCTGTCCACGAGGGCGTTGAAAGCCTCCAGCAGCTTTTTGATGTCGTGAAGGTGCAGCCCTGTTGTCGGCTCGTCGAAGATGAAGAGCAGCGGCTCCGGGCGCATCTCTTTGGTCAGGAACGAGGCCAGCTTCACGCGCTGGCTCTCGCCTCCCGATAGCGTGCTGCTGCTTTGGCCCAGCTTGATGTACCCCAAGCCCACGTTTTGCAGCGGCTTGAGCCGCTCTACAATTTTTTTGGTGGCGCTGCCTTTTTTCGCCTCAAAAAATTCTATCGCTTGGTTTACGGTGAAGTCCAGCACATCGCTGATGCTATACCCATGGTACTTTACCTCCAGAATATCGGGCTTGAATCGCTTTCCGCCGCAGGCTTCGCACACGAGCGTAACGTCGGCCATAAACTGCATCTCTACCTTTATGAATCCGTCGCCCTGGCACTCCTCGCATCGCCCGCCGTCGATGTTGAACGAAAAGTGCGAGGCGCCGTAGCCGTTGAGCTTGGCGTAGGGCAGGTCGGCGTAGAGCTTGCGGATTTCGTCGTAGGCTTTGATGTAGGTTACGGGGTTGCTGCGGCTGCTGCGCCCAATGGGGTTTTGGTCTACCATTTCCACGTTTTTGATGCGGCTAACGTCGCCGCGCAGCTTGTCGTGTAGCCCCGGCTTGTCCCCGTAGGTGTTGATTTGCTTGTTGAGCGCCGGGTAGAGTATGCCCTTCACCAGCGAAGACTTTCCCGACCCGCTCACCCCCGTTACCGCCACAATGCCGCCCAGCGGAAACTTCACGCTAATATTCTTCAGGTTGTTTTCCCGTGCGCCCAGCACCTCTACGTAGCGGTTCATTTTGCGGTAGCGCACCGGCGGCTCAATTTTTTCTTTGCCGCTCAGGTACTTTAGCGTAAGGCTTTTTTCCAGCGCCTCTGGGGGTATGGCGCTGTTCTCTTTTGGGGAGATGCGGCGCGCCGGAGGCGCTCCCTGAAAAATAATTTCGCCGCCGTGCCGTCCGGCCATCGGGCCAATATCAATGATGTGGTCGGCGGCGCGGATAATCTCCTCCTCGTGCTCCACCACCACCACCGTGTTGCCCAAGTCGCGCAGCTGCTTTAGCACGCTCACCAGCCGCTCTGTGTCGCAGGGGTGCAGCCCGATGCTGGGTTCGTCGAGGATGTAAAGCGAGCCTACCAAGTTGCTGCTCAGCGATGTGACAAGGTTTATGCGCTGGCTCTCGCCGCCGCTCAGCGTTTGGCTCAGGCGGTCGAGCGTGAGGTAGCCCAGCCCTACGTTTTGCAGGAACTGCAGGCGGTTTTTTATCTCCAGCAGCGTTCGCCCGGCTATCTGCTGCTCGTACCTGTCCAGCTGGAGCGCCTCCATGAATAGCGACAGGTTGTCAACCGACATTAGCGCCAGCTCGCTGATGTTCTTACCCCCAACCTGCACGTACAGCGCCTCCTTTCGCAGGCGGGCGCCGTGGCATTCGGGGCAGGCAGTTTTGCCGGTGTAGCGCGCCAGCATCACGCGGTACTGAATCTTGTAGCGGTTGGCCTCGAGCTCGGCAAAAAATGCGTCCAGGCCGCCGTATGAGCCTTTGCCGTGCCACAGGGTATGCTTCTGCTCGGAGGTCAGCTCGTGGTAGGGCTTGTGGATAGGGAAGCCCAGCTTTGCCGCTTGCTTGATGAGCTGCTCCCTGAACCAGCTCATCTGCTCGCCCCTCCAGCACGCCACCGCGCCTCCGTAAACGGATTGCGACTTGTCGGGTATCACCAAATCCTCGTCAATGCCGATAATTCTCCCGTACCCCTCGCACCGCTGGCAGGCACCCAGCGGGTTGTTGAAGCTAAAGAGGTGCTCCGACGGCAGCTCGAAAGCCATGCCATCTGCCTCGAAGCGGTTGGAAAAGCAGGCACCCTGCGGCCGCCCGTTCTTTGCCGAGGTAATAGGGTAGTCGGCTACCAGAATGTTGCCGTTGCCTTCGCCGAACGCGGCTTGCACCGAATCGCCGGCATCGCTCAGGGCGTTCTCATCGCTGGTGGCGGAAAGGCGGTCAACAACGATGAACACTTCGCTGGTGGTTTCTACCCTTTGGCTCTTTTTGGGCAGCGAGGCCAGGTACTCCTCAATGCCTGTAATATTCCAGGCGTTGCCTTTTGCCGGGGCAATGCATACCCGGCTGAACCCCTCGTGCAGCAGCAGCGTGAGCTTTTCGATGAATCCCATGCCGTCGGGCAGGTGCAGCGGCGCAAGCAGCGCCATGCGCTTGCCGTCGGGCTGCGAGGCCACGTGCTGGGTGACGTCGGCCACGCTATGCGCCTTTACCTCAACCCCCGATACGGGCGAGAAGGTGCGGCCAACGCGGGCGTACAGCAGCTTGAGGTAGTCGTATATTTCGGTAGAGGTGCCCACCGTTGAGCGGGGGTTGCGCGTGTTGACTTTTTGCTCGATGGCAATGGCCGGCGGAATACCCGTGATGCTCTCCACCTCAGGCTTGTTTATCCTGCCCAAAAATTGGCGGGCGTACGCCGACAGGCTTTCCACATACCGGCGCTGCCCCTCGGCAAAAAGCGTGTCGAAGGCCAGCGTGCTCTTGCCGGAGCCAGAAAGCCCCGTAACAGCTACCAGCTTGTTACGCGGAATATCTACATCTATATTTTTAAGATTGTGTACCTTAGCGCCTCTTATGCTAATTTGTGACATGGGAGTTGGGGTTTCGGATTTCAAATTTCAGATTTCAAATTTTTCGCAAAGTTACAACAAAAACGGCGAACTTGGAGATGCGAATTTGGAGATGCGAATTTGGAGATGCGAATTTAGAGATAATTGTTTCACTTATATGCTTCGCGCCGCAAAAAATACTTTTCAACAGGCTCTGCTGCCATGTAGCTGTCTATCAGGCGAGATGTGGGGTATTCGCCCATGCTGTCCGCCTTGACCCTTATAA
>JAIRMD010000196.1 GCA_031258915.1 Prevotellaceae bacterium | reverse complement strand
TTTTTGTTTTGCAGGGAACACGCACCTATTCGGGCGGAGATATTTTTTGCCGCGTTATAGCGGAAAATAAGCTCGGCGTGCGACTCGGTCAGGAAACATCGCAATACGGAAAGACGTTTTTACCGTCTCAAACTCAAAGACTTGTTTACGTAAATTTATCGCTTCACTATGCCTTCGGATTTTGGGAATTTGAAAAATTTGGCGATGGCTTGCTGCAACCCGACAAGTACTGGAATGTGGACAATACCTATGAATTTTCGGAAGAAGAGTTAAGTTCAATGGTAAAAAGTTGTCAAAAATTTAGCAAAATATAACGGCTAATGAAATACCAAACACAACTGCAAAACCCTGTGCTTGAACGTACAAGTATTTATCTTACTTTTGTAGCGGTAATGCAGCCGGAAATGTTTTTTTTTGCTGCTGCATTGCCATTTTGGGTTCCGTTACCTGTTTTGCCTTGCTTGACCAAATCGTTGCTTTGGCAGTGAGGACATTGAATTTCTGTTGTGGGTATCATTGCCTGCTTTTTTTCTCTGCAAAGATGCATAATTATTCTGATAATTCAAGACGCCACCGAATTTCGGATTTGTCTAATAGCATATACTTTGGATAACACCACCGAATCCTTAAATCATAACATACACCCCTGCCACAACCATTGCCAGCGCTATGGTTGCGAGGAGCACTCCATGCGCTATTGAATCGCGGTTGAAGGCAATGGCCACGAAGAACGCAACGAGGTTAGGCGCTACGCATAAGCTTAGCACCTTGGAGAGCACGCTGTGCGATACCAAAAATTGCAGGTATTGCGACAGCGTGAAGGCGCTGCTGTACTGTACATGCGAAATGAAGAATGCGGCAACAGGCACTGCAAACCCTATGGCAGCTCCCAAAATACGCTGTTTACGGTTAACGAGCATTTCTCAATTATTTTGGCAAAGGTAGCAAAAAAATTTGGGATTTTCCTACAAAATGCTTACCTTTGCACCCTCATTAAATGGTGGGTGTAGCTCAGCTGGTTAGAGTATCAGATTGTGGATCTGAGGGTCGTGGGTTCGAGCCCCATCATCCACCCAAAAAAATTATCGGGAGACTTTGCTTAGCCGCAAAGTCTTTTTTCTTTACAAACACCTGAATTGCAAGGCAATGGTAAGCTTTCAAAAATACGCGCTGGACAATGGCCTTACCGTTATTGCTCACTGCGACGACAGCACGCCGATGGCGACCGTCAACATGCTGTACAAGGTCGGCTCGCGTAACGAGCACCCCGACCGCACGGGGTTTGCGCATCTGTTCGAGCACCTCATGTTTGGCGGATCGGCCAACGCGCCGCAGTACGACGTGCACGTGCAGCTTGCCGGCGGCGAGTGCAACGCCTTTACTACCGCCGATTTCACCAGCTACTACGTAACGCTGCCCGCGCAGAACATCGAAACGGCGCTGTGGTTAGAGAGCGATAGGCTGCTCAACCCGCTGCTCAGCGAGAAAACGCTAAGGGTACAGCAGCAGGTGGTGGTAGAAGAGTTCAACCAGCGCTACCTCAACCAGCCTTACGGCGACGTTGATTTGCTGCTGCGCCCGCTGGCGTACAAGGTGCACCCGTACCGGTGGAACACCATCGGCAAGAGCGTAGACCACATTGCCGCTGCTACGCTAAGCGATGTGAGGGCATTTTTCGCAAAATTCTACGCGCCCAACAACGCTGTGCTGGTCGTTGGCGGCAATATTTTGCCCGAGCGTGCGCTTGCGCTTGCGCAAAAATGGTTTGCCTCCGTCCCGCGCAGCGCGGCGCCGGGGGGTACCATTCCGTCCGAGCCGCCGCAAGCCGAGCCGCGCTCGCTGAGCGTGCAGCGCAACGTCCCGGCAACGGCCGTTTACAAAGCCTACCACATGCCGCACCGCCACCACCCCGACTACCACGCCTGCGACCTGATTACCGACATCCTCGCCGGCGGAAAATCGTCGCGGCTGTACCGCAGGATGGTGCAGGAGGAGCGGCTGTTCAGCAGCATCAACGCCCACATCAGCGGCGATATGGACGCAGGGCTGCTCACCGTCTCGGGTTGCCTGCTGCCGCAGACCGACATGCAGCGCGCCAACGCTGCCATAGATGAGCAGCTGCAACGGCTATGCACCGAAGACATCCCAGAGTATGAGCTGGAGAAGGTAAAAAACAGAATGGAAAGCCTGCACGTGTTCGCCGAGGCTACCGTCATGCAAAAAACTGTAGCCCTTGCCTGCGCCGAAATGGTAGGCGATGCCAACCTTATAAACACCGACATAGAAAGCTACCGCCGCATCAGCGCAGGCGATATTCGCCGCGTGGCGGGCAACATCCTCAGAGGCGAAAACTGCTCGACGCTGTACTACTTCCATAGCCGCTACGCCTTCAACTCCAGCGGTTTTTTTGCCACACGCCATTTCACCTAATAATGACGTTTTCGAGGATTTTCATCTCTCCTCTCATTTCTCAATTCCCACGCGCACCCCACCTGCACCACCATCACGATAGACAACACTAGCTCGAGCAATGACTACGCTGCTGTTGACACGAAAATGGGGCAGATAGCTTAGCAAAAGGTGGAAGTTGAAAATGGTAATATACTTTGCTTCAAATGTTTAGATGAGCGTAGGTTGTTATCAGATATGCCGGCGGCTCGTGGATGAAGGGCGTACAAGTTTACCCTACCCCAGCAAGCTGAACATCAACTACGTGAACGAAACCGTCAGGAGCTCGGCTGACTCCGCCGGTAACATTCTGGTCAACGTGGAGTACCGCATTCAGAGGAAAAAGAAGCGAGGGCTTTCTGCTCTTCAACTATTTCCATGCCGCACAGTATGGCCTGCTCATTCATAGGGATGAGCCTGTGCGCGCGCTCGGGGAGGGATTTTTGCAGGCCTTTCACCACGTTCTCCAGCTTCACCACAGGCTTTACCTTCAGGAATGCGCCAAGCACAATCATGTTGAAGACTTTGGCGTTGCCCATT
>JAIRMD010000194.1 GCA_031258915.1 Prevotellaceae bacterium | reverse complement strand
TCGGCGCAGGAGAGGTAGGGGCCAAAGCGCCCGTTGAGCACCTGCAGCTCCCCGTTTTCGGCAAAAACCTTTATTACTTTTTCGCGCTCCAGCTTGCGCTTCTCCTCAATGAGCTCTATGGCTCGCTCAAGGGTGATGGTCATGGGGTCATCTACGCTGCGCTTGAGCGAGGCGAATTTTTCGTCGTGGCGCACGTATGGGCCAAAGCGCCCTACCGACACCGTTACCGTTTTGCCCTCGTAGTCGCCAAGCGTGCGCGGCAGCTCAAAGAGCTTTAGCGCCTCCTCGAGCGTGATGGTTTCTATCAGCTGCCCCTTTTGCAGGTTGGCGTACTGGGGTTTTTCGTCGCCTTCGGTCTCGCCAAGCTGCGCAAGCGGCCCAAAGCGGCCAATGCGCACGATAACCTCCTTTCCCGTCTTGGGGTCAACGCCCAGCCTGCGCTCGGCGGTAGCCCGCTGCGGGTTCTGGAGTGCGTCCTCTACCGTTTTGTGGAATAGCTGGTAGAAGTCGTCTATCATCTTATTCCACGCAACTTTTCCCTCGGCAATTTCGTCAAACTCCCCTTCGACCTCGGCGGTAAAGCTGAAGTCCATTACCTTTGGGAAGTGCTCCACGAGGTAATCCGTCACCACCATGCCCACGTCGCTGGGGAATAGCTTTGACTTTTCGGCGCCGGTGTTTTCCTTTAAGGTTTTTGCGGTAATTTTTCCGTTTTCGAGCGTGTGCTGCCTGTAGGTGCGCACCTGCCCTTCGCGGTCTTCCTTGAGCACGTAGCCGCGCCTGCTAACGATTGTCGAAATGGTAGGCGCGTAGGTCGATGGACGCCCGATGCCCAGCTCCTCGAGCTTTCTGACCAGCGTAGCCTCAGTGTAGCGCGGCGGGCGCTGCGTGAACCGCTCGGTGGCCACGATGCTGCTCGCCTGCAGGATTTGCCCTTCGCACAGGGGGGGGAGCAAGCCTGCGCTGTCGCCCTCGCTCTCGTCGTCCTGCGATTCCATGTAAACCTTGAGAAACCCGTCGAAGAGTATCACCTCGCCGCTGGCCACAAACTTTTCGCTGGCCTCCGATACGTCAATGGTTACCACCGTTCGCTCCAGCGCAGCCTCGCTCATCTGCGAGGCGATGGTGCGCTTCCAGATGAGCTCGTAAAGGCGCTTTTCCTGCGACCCTGCATCAACGGTTTGGCTGTCCATGTACGACGGCCTGATGGCCTCGTGCGCCTCCTGCGCCCCTTTCGACTTGGTGGAGTAGCGCCGCGCGTGGAGGTATTTTTCGCCGTACATCCTGAGGATGGTGCTCTTTGCCGCGGCAATAGCCTGCTCCGAGAGGTTCACCGAATCGGTACGCATGTAGGTGATGTAGCCGGCCTCGTAGAGGCGCTGCGCAACGCTCATAGTCTGGCCTACCGAGAACCCCAGCTTGCGGCTGGCCTCCTGCTGCAGGGTAGAGGTGGTGAAGGGTGCGGTTGGCGTTCTTTTGGCCGGTTTTTTTTCGATGGAGGCAACGGTAAACGTTGCGTTCACGCACTTTTTGAGCAGCGCGAGCGCCAATTTTTCGTCGCCAAACCGTTGCTGCACTTCGGCCTTAACGGATGTTTTGCCGGCCAAAAATGTGCCGGCCACCTTAAAAAAGCTTTCGGCGGTGAAGGCGAGTATTTCGCGCTCGCGGTCAACGATGAGGCGCACCGCCACCGACTGCACGCGCCCTGCGGAGAGGGAGGCTTTTATTTTTCGCCACAGGATGGGCGAGAGCTCAAACCCCACCAGGCGGTCGAGCACGCGGCGCGCCTGCTGCGCGTTGACTAAGTTGAGGTCAACGCTGCGGGGGTGCTGAACGGCGTTGAGGATGGCATCCTTGGTTATTTCGTGAAACACGATGCGCCTGGTCTTTTCCGGATTCAGCTTCAGCACCTCCTGCAAGTGCCACGCAATGGCTTCGCCCTCGCGGTCTTCATCGGACGCCAGCCAAATTATTTTTGCGGTTTTGGAGTGCCGGCGCAGCTCGGCGACGACTTTTTCCTTGTCCTCCGAAACAACGTACTGCGGCTGGTAGCCGTGCTCGAAGTCGATGCCAAAACCTTTCTTGACCAAGTCGCGAATGTGGCCAAAGCTTGACTTGACAAGGTAATCCTTGCCCAAAAATTTTTCGATGGTCTTCGCCTTGGCTGGAGACTCAACGATGACTAAGTTATCTGGCATTATACTGATATTTTTAAATGCAATTGCTGAATAAAGCTCACTGGTTAAACTTACAATTTTATTGATTTTGAGAGCTATACGAAATTTCGGCGGTGCTGCCGGCGCTGTTTTTTTGCGGCTCCGAATTTTCAGAGCTTCCCGGCTTCCCGATTTTCTCTCCCCAATTCAGCCGCAAAGTAACACATTAAAGCGGGTACGTTCAAAATTTTTAACTCGATTTTAACATTTTTACTGAGACGGATTATAGAATTAAACCCTACCTTTATGGCATAAAAAACGCAGTGTTTTGTAGGGGTATGGCAAGTAGTAGAAAAAAGAAAATTGGGTTTATCACCCTCCTTTGGAGTGCAATTATATTTCCGGCAGCTTTTTTTGTAGCTATGCTCATGCTGGTTAGCCGTGAGTACTTTGGCGCTATGCCCACGTTTGCAGAGCTCGAAAACCCCAAAAGCAACGTGGCCTCAGAGGTGTACTCCGACGACCAGCAGCTGCTGGGCACATTTCACATCGAAAACCGCTCGTTCATCAGCTTCGATGAAATTTCGCCCAACCTCATCAAGGCGGTTATTGCCACGGAGGATGTGCGCTTTGCCAGCCACTCCGGCATCGACATGATAGGGCTTCTGCGCGTGGCCGTGCGCACGGTGGCCTTGGGCGACAGGCATCAGGGCGGCGGCAGCACCATTACGCAGCAGCTGGCCAAAAACCTCTTCCCGCGCAGCACCGGCGAGTACAGCAGCTCGCTCAGCAAGTACAGCTCGCTGTTCATCGCCAAGCTCAAGGAGTGGATTACGGCGATAAAGCTGGAGCGCAACTACACCAAAAACGAAATTGTGGCCATGTACCTCAACGTGATTCCGTTTGGCAGCAACGCCTTTGGGATAAGCGCGGCGTCTACCACATTCTTCGACAAGCACCCGCTGCAGCTCACCGTTGAGGAGGCTGCGCTGCTTGCCGGCATCGTTAACGCCCCCACGCGCTACAGCCCCGTGCGCAACTACGACAACGCCCTGCAGCGCCGCAACTTTGTGCTGAGGCAAATGGCGCGCGCCGGATACCTCAACGACGAAAGCTGCGCCGCGATGAGCGAGAATCCGATAGCCCTGAAGTACGAGCAAAAAGACCACAACACCGGCATGGCAACCTACTTCAGGGAGCGCGTGCGCCAAACCATGAACGCCCGGCAGCCGGAGCGCTCGCGGTACGCTTTCAAGGAGGACTACGAGGCCGATTCGGTAGCGTGGAAAAAAAACCCGCTTTACGGCTGGTGTAACAAAAACAAAAAACCCGGCAACGTGCCCTACGACGTAAACCGCGACGGGCTAAAAATCTACACCACCATAAACTCAAAGATGCAGCAGTACGCCGAGGAGGCGCTGGTGGCGCACCTCAAGAATGAGCTACAGCCGGCGCTCAACGCAGAAATACGCATGAAGGGCGGGCGCATTTTTGGCAGCAGCATGACCTACGCGCAGGAGCAGGACTACATCACCCGCGCCGTTAAGCAAACGGAGCGCTACCGCGTGCTGCGCAACGCTGGCTGGTCGATGGACAGAATTATGGCAAATTTCCGCACGCCAACAGAAATGGTCATCTTCACGTGGGACGGCGAGGTTAAGGTGAAAATGTCGCCGCTGGATTCGCTCAAGTACTACAAGTCATTTTTACGCGCCAGCTTCATGGCGATAGACCCGTCCACGGGCTACATCAAAGCCTACGTGGGAGGCCCCAACTACAAGTACTTCAAGTATGACCTCGCAAAGCAGAGCAAGCGGCAGGTAGGCTCCGTCATAAAGCCGTTCCTGTACACGCTGGCCATGCAGGAAGGCTTTCACCCCTGCTACAGGGTGCCCAACATTCCGCAGATTTTTCCGGAGGGCGACTCCACGTGGACACCCAAAAACGCTTCACCGACGGCCTACGACGGGAAGATGGTAACGCTCAAGTGGGGGCTGTCGCTCAGCGTAAACAACATCTCGGCATGGCTCATCAAGCAGTTCAACCCCCAAAATGTGGTCGATTTGTGCCACAAAATGGGCATAACGAGCCACATCCCTCCGGTAAACTCAATATTCCTTGGAACGGCAGAAATATCCCTCTACGAAATGGTGAGCGCCTACGCAACCTTTGCCAACAAGGGTGTTCGCGTAATGCCCCTAATGGTTACCCGCATAGAAGACCGCAACGGCAACGTGCTGGCGGTTTTCAACGCTACGCAAAAAACCGAAGCCATAAGCGGGCAGACGGCCTACCTTATGACCAACCTGCTGCAAAGCGTGGTCAACAACGGTACGGCAATGCGGCTGCGCTCCGCTTACGCGCTGAAAGGCGCCATAGGCGGAAAAACCGGCACCACGCAAAACCAGTCGGACGGATGGTTTATGGGCATTACGCCGCAGCTGGCCGCCGGAGCATGGGTGGGCTGCGAAGAC
>JAIRMD010000172.1 GCA_031258915.1 Prevotellaceae bacterium | reverse complement strand
GACCAGATAGCGGACGTGGAGCGTCAGTACAAAGAGGCGGTAAGCAGCCTTAGCGAATTGAAGCCCCCGAAAAAAGAGGGGCTAAATGATGACGAGTACAAGGCGCAGCAGGCGGCGTTTGAGCAGCTGGCGCTTGAGCGGGCGCAAACGGAGATTTTGCTGGAGCGCGAAAAGGAAAAAAAGCTTGCGGAGCTGCGCACCGGCTCTCTCCAAAAGCGTGCTCAGGAGGTAGAGAAAGCCCTGTCTGATGAGTACAAGGAAGATTTCGACAAATTCTCGGACAACGAGCGCGAAAAGCTGAGCAAAACCATCGAAATGCTCGGAAAGCAGATAGCCGCAAAGAAAGCCGCCGGGTTGTCCACCGCCGCAGACGAGGCGCAGCTACGCGCCGCCGAAAGCAGCCTGAACCAGCTGCAGCTCAATCAGGACTTGCAGCAAGCAAACATCTCAGCAGGTAAGCGGTACGAGCTGAAAAAGGCGGCGCTGGACAGGGAAGCGGAGCTGTACAAGGGCAACGCCGACAAAATCCTCGAAATTGAGCGCAGCCGCGCAGAGGTGGAGCGCGAGCTGACAATGGAGCGCATAGCGGCGGTGGAGGAGTGGGCAAGCCGCAGCATGGACGTTGCCAACGAGCTGAACAATCTGATGAACGCGCTAAACGAGCAGGCGATTCAGGAAGCGCAGGCGCAGGCCGACCAAAAAACCGCCGCTTCCGATGAGCGCCGGTCAGCAGAGCAGGCAAAGCTGGATGAGGAGATGAAGCGGAACGAGGCGCGGCTGCAAAAGGATAGCAAGTACAAGGCGGCTATGGAGAAAAAGCAGGCTGACCTGGACAAAAAATATGCCGACGAAAAGGCAAACATCGACTACGAGCTGGCCAAAAAGCAAGCGGAAATAGCCCGTCAGCAGGCGATACGTGAGAAAGCCTTATCTATCTTCCAAATCGCCATAGATACGGCAATGGCGATAGCAAAAACAGCGGCAACGCTGGGCTATCCGGCCTCTATTCCGTTCATAGTCGCTGCCGGCGTGATGGGCGCGGTGCAAACGGCTACCGTGCTGGCAACGCCGCTGCCGGAGATACCGGACCCGCCAAAGGCGGCGCGCGGGCGGCTGGTAAAGGGAAAGTCGCACCTGCTGGGGGGAGAGCTCATAGAGGCGGAGGCCGGCGAGGCAATAATCAACAAGCGCTCCACCTCGATGTTTGCGCCGCTGCTGAGCGCCATTAACGAGGCGGGCGGGGGCATAAAGTTTGTAAGGGGTATGGGAATGGGCGAGCACCCGATGGGGACACAGGTAGTAGAGCGTGAAGCGCCGCTCGATATGGACGCAGTGGAAAGGGCAATGACTAACGCGGTAAGTGGGCTAAAGATTTACACCACTATGGAAGATATACGGAGAGCGGAGAAAAACTACGCGAGCATTGAGGCTGGCTCAAATTATGGGATTTAGTAGTATTCAAAACGGTTAGTGTACATTTGCTCGAATACACATCTAAAACTTTCACTTTCCGATTTTGTTTCGCAAACTCTAAATTTGTACGTTTCTTTTGCCACCTGTTGGCTTGAATTAAATTCGTAATTGTACGTGTGGTAGTGGCGTCGGTAAGCTACGCTTCCAGATGCGTAAACTTGAAACTCATAGTATCTATACGCTACTAAATTTTTAGAGTCCGTGCCGTAAAAACTTTTATTCTCAACGCAAGTGTATGGATTAATACGGGTTACATCGTACCTAAAATCCTGACGAACAAACTTAGCAATATCATTGTCTTGATAGCCGCAGATGTTCTCATTCTCCCATGCGAAAGCCGTAACGTTGCGTTTTTCGTTGTCGTATTCGCACCTGTCATAGTTACGCCAGCTGTATGCAAAACCTTGTCTGTTAACCGGAATATGGGAGGTATCTGATTTTTGTTGAGCGTTACGCCTGTAATCATAGCGCGTAATGATGCTTACTTCACCATCGGAGTATACGTAAAACAAAGTATCTACGTAAGAATTGTTGTTGAGGTAATTTTTTTCGCATTTTATTTCCTTTGACACTTTGCCGTCGGCATACTCAAAAACGCTATACCCAGTTTCAATCTCAATTCCCAATACTTCATTGTAAACCTCAAAGCGCGTAATTTTTTTGATGGGTGGCTGTTGAGCAGGGAAATTATTATCCTCTTTTTCTCCGCAGGCTGACACCATCACCGCTACACAGGCGGCATATAAAAATTTTTTCACGGTGAAAAAAGATGATTGGTTACTGTTCGTCGTCATACTCCGGCCTGAAAAACTCGCGTCCTGTCTTTGTGGTGTATGAAAACACCAAAATTCCCATCGCTATAATGGCGAGGCACATGAAAAAAAACACACCTGCATTCATGGTACTATTTGTTTAAATTGTTGGCAATGATTGAAAATGCACACGTAGCGAAAATTCCGAACGCGAGCATTACGGTAACCGGCGTTTCCGGCTCCTCCGCCTGAAAAAATATCAGCACAGCGCCCAGCACGAGGGCGGCAAAGGTGAGCTTGCTTATATCGTAAAAGTACTTTCCGAGCGCAATCCTTTGCTCTCTCCTTTTTTCTGCTTTTCCCATAGTTATTCGCTTGTTTTCGCTTCAAAGGTACGAAAAATGAAAATTCTATTCAACCTTTAATATTATTTAACCCATGCTTTTTATGGCGGCTGAAAACCGCGCTACATTTGCGGCGCAATCAACCCCAAAAATCACACACGTAGCATGGTAGAAGTTAAGGTATACGACAGCATAGCGAACAAGGACGAGGGCACGTTCATAGAGGCGTTTGGAATTGAAAACCAAGTGTTTTCGGCAGACGCGGTGCGCAGCGTTTTTGAGAATAATTCGCACGAAAAGGATTTTCGCTTCAACATCCACTGCAACGGGGGCTCTGTTTCGGAGGGGCTGGCCATTTACGACCTTATCCGCACGAGCGGTAAGAACATCTACGCGCACATCGACGGGGCTTGCCACTCTATGGCGGTGGTGGTGCTTTTGGCCGCGCCGCTGAAAAACCGCACGGCCAACGTCAACGCGAGCGCGCTGCTGCACCGCGTGCGGTACAACGGCGGGGAGGGCATGACCGCCGCCGAGCTGAGCGCCGCCGCCAAGCTGTGCGTGGATGAGGAGAGCAAGATACTTCGCATTTACGCCGAGCGCACCGGGCGGGGAGAAAGCGAAATGCGCAAGCTGATGAACGCGGAGAAGGAGCACCCGGCGCAAAAATTGCTCGAATTGGGCTTTATATCGCGCATAACGAGCTACAATACCAACATGAAAGTTAACCCCAAAAATCAACCCAAAAACAGTAAAGCAATGGCAAAACCAGTCAACAAAACAACAGCGGTGGCCAAGCCCGCCGTATCCGTTGCCGCGCCGAAAGGCGGCGGCAACTTTAAGCAAAAAGTCGCTGATTTGTTCAACAAAATCACCAGCGCGCTCAGCGACGAATCGGAAACGCTCAACTACGACTACGCCGACGCGGAGGGCAACGTGCTTTTCTCCACAGAGGCGGAGGAGGATACCCTCGCGGTGGGCGATGCCGTTACCATTCCGGACGGCAGCACGGAGGGGACGTTTGAGCTGCCCGACGGGCGCACCGTTACCGTTGCCGACGGCGCAGTAACGGAAATCACCGAGCCTGCCGAGCCTACCGAAGACGCGCAGCGCGTAGCGGCGCTGGAGGCTGAGGTGGTTAACCTCAAGGCGCTGCTGAACGAGGCAAAGACCGTGATAGAGGGCTTTAAGGAGCACGGGGGCAGCAACTACGTACCGAATGGGCGCACCGTAGCCGTAGCCGCCAAAAAAACCGCAACCCCCAGCAAGGATGACCTCAAAAACGCCATGCGCGAAAAGCGCAAGCTCGTGTACGGCGGCGGCGGCGGCGGCAAAACAACGGCGTAACCGTAACCGTAAGCATTGTATTAACCTTTAAAACAGTAAAAAGAAATGCCACCTATTATTGACATGAACAAGTTTTCGTTTCACGGAGACGAAATAAAAGCGATTAGCGAAATGGTATTCGATGAGGTCGTAAATGCCCCGGAGCTTTCGCTCATTCACACCATCTTTCCCAACATCGTTACGGACAAGGAGCTTGGCTTTATCGGCGAGGGCGGCTTGGTGGGCAAGGCCAACAGCGGCTGCGACCCAACGCCGCAAAATTTCAGCATCGCCACCCGGCTGGTGAAGTGGGAGCCGAAGGATTGGGAAATTCTCATACACGCCTGCTGGAAGGACTTGAAGAGCACGGCGGCGGTGTACTCGCTCAAGCTCGGCACGGCGATAGCCGACTTCTCCACCACGGACTACATGAACGTAGTGTCTACGGTGCTTGCCGCCGCGATGAAAAAGTTTGTGCTGCGGCTCGCGTGGTTTAACGACACGGACGCGGAGAACTACGTCCCGGCGGTCGGCCAAACCCCGGCGTCGGGCGGCGACATCACGCCCGGCGTGGATGTTGGGTACTTCAACATTCTGGACGGCTTCTGGAAGCAAATCGCGCTCCAGTACGCCGCCAACGCCTCGCAGCGCGTAACCATCAGCGAAAACGCGGCGGCTACCTACGCGGCGCAAAAGCTGCTGCCCGCCAACGTTCAGGGCTACCTGGGCAAGCTCAAGTACGGGGCGCCGGCAACGCTGCGCGGTCAGGCGGGCTTGGCGTACATCTGCACGCAGAGCGTGTACGACGCCTACGAGCAATCGCTGGCGGGTACGGCGCTGGAGAGCATGTACCGCAACCTCACAGAGGGGCAAAAAACGCTCACGTACAGCGGTATTCCGATTGTCCCCATGCCCGTATGGGATGAGATGATAGCCGCCTACTTCAACGTAGGCAGCAAGCTTATCAACCCCCACCGCGTGCTGCTCACCACCAAAGAGGTGCTGGGCATAGGCGTTGACGATGAATCGAGCTTCGGCAACATCGAAATCTGGTACGACAAGGACAGCCGCAAGGTGAAGATGGAGGGCATGGGCGTTGCGGACGCCAAGCTTACCAACCCCGCTATGCTTATGGTGGGCATATAGCCGGCTGCCCGCCGCCCCGCCGCTACGATTGTTGGGCGGGGTCGGCGGGGCTACTAAACGAATAATTTTTTCACACTCAAAAAATCAAAGAAAATGGGCGATTGTTCAAGAATAACATTAGGGCTTGTCGCCGCCGCCTGCGGAAAGCAGGCAACAGGCGGCACTAACCCCCGCGTAATACTGCTCAACTATGCGGATATAGACCGCGCGCTCTCCGCTGAGGCGGACGGCGTTATCTCCTCTATTGTGCTAAAGGAAGATACCTTAGGGTACGAGTTTACCTCCCTCGACAACGCCGCCGTAGGTACGGCGACGTTCAACAAGGGAACGTACTTTGGGAACTTCCAGCACGACCTCGCGCTGCGGGTATTCACCAAGTCGGAGGACGCCAAAAAGTTTGTGAACTCGCTGAACGGCGCTCGCGTTGTTGCCATCGTGGAGAACAAGGAGGGCGGCGCGGGCGGCGCAGTCAAGTACGAAGCCTACGGGTGGGACGCAGGGCTTGAGCTCAACGAGGGCACGGGCACTACGGAAATAGCCGACGGCGTGGTGTACGAGCTGACGATAGGCAGCGGCGAAACTTCCAAAGAGGGGACGCTGCCAAAGTCGGTATTTGCGGCTACGCTTGCGGCTACCGAAACCATGCTCGCCGCGCTGGTAACGACGGGGGCGTAATGCTCGGTAGCGCGCTGGCTACACATGAATGAAATTCTTACGATAGACGTAAGCACCGCACAGGCTCGCGCCTCGCTTTACCGGCGGCTGCAAACAGACGCAGCGCTACGGGGCGAGGCGCGTCGGCTATCGGTGCGGGCGCTGGGGCAGGAAGTCGGCGGCTGCATTGACTGCGTAATAGACGCTATAATTCAAATTCAACTCAAGTATAAGCAAAAAGGAAAATCAATTATGGAAGCTAAGCCATACGCCATACGCGCAGGCGCTGTCATTAACGACGTTTTGACGTTTGACGCGGGGAAAGTACTCACGGCGGCAAGCTGCACAGAGGAGCTTGCGCTGTACCACCTGCACGCTAACCCTGCGTGCCGGAAATTTTTTAGTAGGCTGCCGGACGATGTTGATGAGCGCATACGGCAGTACGCGGCTCGGAACGCCGCCGCGCAGGATGCGACGGGCGCAACCGACGCAACCGACGCAACAGGTGCAACCGCCGCCGCCGCTGAAACGGGCGCGAACGACACGACAGGCGCAACCTCAACCGCCGCCTCAACCTCAACCGCCGCCGCCGCAACCGCCGTACAGAAAGGTACGAACGACGCAGCGGGCAACAAAAAGAGCTTCAACAAGCAAACCTCCAACAGGCGCAAAAAAAGGTAATCCATGCAGCTAACGGTTATAAAGCACGATGCGCCATACGCAAGCAAGGTAGACGGCTCGCTGGGCATACAAACGTTTGGGGACGGCAACAGCTACCCGCAGGACGTTTTGGAGGTTGTCGGCGGCTCGAGCACGGGGCTATCGTGCGTGAATACCTACGCAAAGTTTATTCAGGGGCGCGGCTTTTCGGACTTGGAGTTTTACGGCCTTACGGTTAACCGGCGCGGGGAAACGAACGACACGCTGCTCGCCCAAGTGGCGCATGACTACGCCGCGTTTGGCGGCTTTTACGTCCACGTCAACTACGATATGAGCTACAAGGTGAACGAGCTGTCGTGGATACCGTTTGAGAACGTCCGGCTGGGGGCGTTGCAGGAAGATGGGACGTTCCGTAAGGTAGCCGTTCACTGGGACTGGGCAAAGCGGTACGGCAGGCTGCGGCGGTGGAAAAAAGAGGATATAGACTACATCGACATTTTTAACCCCGACCCCGACGCCATAGCGCGTCAGGTGGTGGAGGCGGGCAGCTGGGGCAAGTACAAGGGGCAGGTTTTTATCTTTTCCGGCGGCAAGAGCGGCAGCTACCCTACGCCCATTTACAGCCCGGTGCTTACGGACATGAGCACGGAGGCGGGGCTTGCCAACATTGCCTACCGGAGCGTGCGCAACAACTTCTTTGTGGGCGCAATGCTTGTTGAGGTAAAGTCCGAAGACCAGACGGCGGAGCAGGCAAGTCAAACAGAAACTACGCTCAAGGCGTTTCAGGGTGATGAAAACGCATGTAAGATAATGTACGGCGCGGTGAGGAGCAAAGAGGATATTCCGGTGGTTGTTCCCTTTCAGACGCAAAGCTACGACAAGGAATTTGTAACCACCGAGCGGACGGTGCGGGAGCGCATAGGGCGCTCGTTCAGCCAACCCCCCATCCTGCGGGCCGAAAACGTAGGGGCGGGCTTTGGCGCTGACCTCGTAGAGCACGCCTACAACTACTACAACTCGGTAACGGAAACGGAGCGGCTCAGCGTAGAGCGGGCGTTCGCCGAGCTGTTTGAGCGCTGGGCGGGCAAGGCGTTTTCGGATTTTTCCGTGCTGCCGCTTACCTTTTCGCACAGCAAGCTAACGGCCGAAACCGCCGAATCGCTGTACAGGGACAGCGTTATTACGCTGAACGAGTACCGCGCCGCGCTGGGCATGGAGGAGCTGGAGGCGGGCGACGTTTACCTGTCGGATATGCAGCGGGTGCCGCTTGCCGTCCGCATTGGCGCAGACGGAATGAAGGCGCTGCAAGGCATACTTGCAGACGCTACCATAAAGCCCGATAGAAAGGTTGAGGTGATTGTACAGCTGTTTGACCTCGACCCGGAAGATGCAAAGAAAATGGTGTACGGCAGCGCACCACCGCCGCCGCAAAACAAAAAGCGCGGCTTAGCGCAGTGGCTTGGTATAAAGTAAATTCAAAAAAACATGTTGGCAAGCGCAGATGATATTAGGCAAGTGCGGCCGGTGGCTCGCAACCTCTCCGACGGTGAGCGTATCAACACTTACATCTTGGAGGTGGAGCAGCTGCAGGTTGCCCCGGCGATAGGGGTGCGGCTCTACGAGGCGCTGGACGAGGGCACGTCCACGCTTACGGAGGCGCAGCGTACCACCCTTTTGGACGGCGGCTACTACGACGACCCGCACGGCGATAGGGCGCGATGCGGCGGGCTGAAAAAGGCAATTGGCTACCTCGCCTACGCGCGGCTCATTAATAACAACCAGCTCAACACTACGGCCTTTGGAGAGGTGGTAAAAAAGAGCGAGTTCAGCGAGCCGTCCGACGAAGGGAGAATAGCTTACGCCGCCAACCAGTCGAAAAAGGTAGGGCAGGCGTACTTGGATACCTGCGTTGGCTACCTAAAGAGCATAGGCGCGATAGCCGGAGTGCCCGCAAGGGTAAATAGCGTAACATTTAAAGCAATAGGAGACTAACCAATGAGAACAAAAGACTTTGAAGTATCGGATGATGTCGTGGAAAGCCGCGCGGTCATGGACTTTACGCCGGGTTCCGGCGCGTCGAATAGCGAAAATCCCAAAGCGCTGCGGTGGTCTGCTATAAAGGCGTGGGTGAAATCGATGATTCCGGCGTCGCTCAAGAATCCGCACTCGCTAACGTTCACGGGAGCGGCGACGGGCAGCTACGATGGGAGCAATGCAGAGACGGTGAACATCCCGGTTGCCCCCACCAAGCTACCCACCCCGCGCTCGCTGGACGGGATTTTGTTTGACGGCTCGGATAGCGTAACCCGCTGCGCCTACTGCTATACCATAGACCATGATCCGGATAAGGAAGTTTCGGTTTCCAACTTTGAGCTGGAGTTCGGCGCGATGGTGATGGTGAAGTTCTACTACGGCAACACCGCCGATAACCTAACGCTCAACGTGGAAGGAACGGGGAAATTTCCGATATTATTTCACGGCAGACCCCTTATTTACGGGGATATTGAAGTGGATGAGGTGTACATATTCGTCTTCGACTTCGACAGCCTCGCTTACCGAATGGTTGGCGAATCGCATTACACGTATGACACCGCAAATGCTGCCAACGCCAACGCAAATACTGCCATTAACGACTCATTTAACGCCAAAACCACCGCAAATAGCATAGCGGGAACCGCGAATCAGGCCGTCAGCACCGCGAATCAGGCCGTCAGCACCGCGAATGATGCCAAAAGCACCGTAAATGTAGCGGACGGCAAGGCGAGCGCGGCGCTGGCCTCGCTATCGTCGCCCACCGGCATGGAGCTATCGTACCCTGCGAGCGTATCCGTTCGGAACGCGGCCTTGCAGCGCATTGAGGCGCGGCTTTTGCCGGCGTTCACAAAGCAGGATTGCGCCATCTTCCTGCCCGCCGGCGGCGATGCGATAGATTTGTACCCCGACGGTACGTTCCGGGTGCAGCAGCTGGGGACGAGCCGCGTTTACGTGGTGCCTACATTGGCAGCGTCAGCGTACAAAACGGTAGATATAACGGTTCGGCCTGCGTACCTGCGGCGCACGGGGAGCGGTGGGCTACGGCTCACCGGCGC
>JAIRMD010000166.1 GCA_031258915.1 Prevotellaceae bacterium | reverse complement strand
GTGTGTGTGTGTGTGTGTGTGTGTGTGTGTGTGTGTGTGTGTGTGTGTGTGTGTGTGTGTGTGTGTGTGTGTGTGTGTGTGTGTGTGTGTGTGTGTGTGTGTGGCGGAGCAGCTGTGCGGCAAAATTATTTGCCGCAACAATCGAGGAAATATATTGTACGTTCATAGCAAACATGGTTTCCGGAAATTGATTCTAATATTGCGCGACAAATGTAGCAATTTTTTCCGTACATCAAAAGCTTTTTATTGCTAAAAAATCGTTTACCGGATAATTTTCGGCTTGTCGTAAAGACGGAATTTTTGGTCGATGCTAACAACCTGAGTTCGGGATAATGTAGGGCCTTGATTACCTCTTTTTAAAATGCAATTGATTAAATATCAACAAAATAAAAATTTCGCCAGGTTTTAGTTAGTCAGCAGTGATTTTTTGTATTACCTTTGCAGGCAAAAAATGAAGGACTATGCCCTATCTACTTTAAATGAGGATACGTTACAAAATTGGATTGCTGGCGGCGCTGCTAACCTGCATTTGGGAGGCGTACGGTGAGGGTAGCTACCTGAAAGGCTACGATGCCGACCATAAAAACTACTTTCATCGCGTGCATATACCGGACAACAGCGTGCAGCTGGGATTTTCAGCAGGTTGCACTTGGTACAAGGCCGAGCTGGTGCGCCCCGAAGATTTTCGCAACGGGTTAGCCATTGAGCCTGCTACCAACAACCTTTACGTTGGCTTGTCGGGCGAGAAAACTTTTTTTAAAGCGCGCCTGTCTGTGGCCACAGGTATCTACTACTCGCAGCTCAACGCCTACCTGTTCGGCTGGCCGAGCCACAAGGGAAGCGCATATATTGTTGACTATGAAGATGATTTTTTGGTGAGCTATACCCTTGTGAGCGATGTAAAGTCTGTTTCGTCGTACGTTAGCATCCCTCTTGAGGTGAGCTGCTCGCTGGTTAACGGTAGCGATTTTGGCATTTACCTCAAGGGCAATGCAACGGCTAACGTTAGCGTGTATAGCGCAACAGAGTTCATTGCCAAAAACAGCGCACCGGAGGATGCCAAGCAGCGGCTGGCAGCCTACTTTCGAGGTAGCGAAGCTTTTTTTATCACCGCACACGCCAAAGCCGGTATGCGCTGGGGAAATTATGACATCCCTAACTTCAGGCTGGAAGTTGGCATTCCGTTTATGCTTTCCAAAGGCAATGCAGCTTACTACCGCGTAAGCTCGGGCATTACAGCGCAAGTAGCGCTATACATTCCACTCTACAGTTTATACATCAAAAATTTTTTCACGTAAATGAAAAAAGCAGCCCTCACTCCACTTTTTGCTGTATCGCTATCCCTGCTGGCTGCGCACAGCTGCTCGTCCGACACCTACGAGCGCGCATTTGACGCAACTGTAATAGCGCCCGATGATGAAGGGCTGCCGAAGTATACGGAGTATGGCTTCAACACGGCGGGGGCAGAAATTGCTTCTGCCGGAAAGGATTGGGCATCTGATGATAAATGGTCTCTCTACTACTGGTCGGGGCTGAACATATCAAATGTTCACATCGAGCAGCTGGGTGGCGGATGGGTGCAATTCTTTATGAAGGGCATGACAACATCTTTGGCAAGCGTGGATATAGCGTTCAATTTTCCTGGGGAAATACCCGATACGCTCACCGGCTTGCGGGCGCTGGTCGGCCAGGAGTTCTCCGTTCAGAGGGGTAACCTTTTGGTTGACTTTCCGGCAACAAATAAAGAAGCGTTGACCGGCCAGGTGCACGTATCGTCAGCCACGCTCCGGTTTACCCGTAGCAGGGTTATATACACCAACGCTAACAATCGGGAGGGCGTGAGCCTTTCCGGGACATTTGAGATTACCGGAAGCACACCCGATGGCGGGAGCGTAACGGTAAGCAGCGGACGATTTGATATTTTGTTTTACAACTACAATGGAGGATTGTTTAGCAACGCTTTTGCCGATTCATCTGTCCCAAACGGTATGTACTTTTAAATCACTAATTTAGCTACTCAAAAAATGAAGAACGAAACAACCAAAACCATCGTTTGCTTTTGCCGCTGGACGCGCAAAAGCTACGCCGTATTCAACAGCCTCGGCAAGCAGATAAAAATCGGCGTGCTGGCCATGAGCCTGTCGCTGGTAACGCTCGACGCACAGCGGGCATCGGCGCAGGCAACAGCGGCGCAGGCCTCCGAGCGAGAGCAGGAAACCGACCCCGTGCCCATAGGCGAGGTAACGATAACGGGCGATAAAGCGCTGGCTATCGCCGAGCCTGCGCGCGTGGTCGCCACCATCAGCCGCAGCGACATTGAGCGCGCTGCGGTGCAGAACATCCAAGACCTGCTGCGCTACGTTGACGGCCTCGACGTCAGAACGCGCGGGGGCAACAACGTGCAAGCCGACATCTCCCTCCGCGGCGGCACTTTTGACCAGACAGTCGTACTCCTCAACGGCGTAAACATTACCGACCCCCAAACCGGACATCACTCCCTAAACATTCCCATCAACCTCGAAGAGGTGCAGCGCATAGAGGTGCTGCAAGGCCCCGGCGCGTGGACTATGGGCGCTGTTACCTACAGCGGCGCTATCAACATTATCACAAGGCTGGCAAACCAAACGGGCGCTACTGCAGGATTAATACAGGGTATGCACGGCTACCGGAGCAGCCATGCGGCGGGAACTTTTTCTGCCAACGGGCTTCGCACGGCGGCGTCGGCAAGCAAAAGCAAAAGCGACGGCTACGCCGCCAACACCGACTTCGACGTCGACAACGTGTACGCGCAGCTGCGCTACGCTACCCCAAAAAGCGGCATCGTTAGCGGGCAATTCGGCTACCAGAACAAAGATTTTGGGGCAAACAACTTCTACTCTCCAAAGTACCCTTACCAGTATGAGCATACGCGAACTTTCCTGTCGAGCCTGCGCTACAGCCTCGAAAGAGGGAGCTGGGGCGCTTCGGCAACGCTCTACCACCGTCAGCATCAAGACCGCTACGAGCTTTTCCACATCAACCCTCCCACGTGGTACACCGGACACAACTACCACCGCACCGACATGGCGGGTGCGCTGGTGCAGCTCACCCGCATTAGCAAGCTCGGCACAACGACTGCCGGCGTGAGCTACCGATACGAGCATATCTACAGCAACACCCTGGGCGAGCCAATGCAGCAGCCCCTTGCCGTGAAGGACGAAAGCGGCGACAACGCCTTGTACACAAAAGAAAAAGCGCGCGAACATTTTTCGGCTTCCTTGCAGCACTCCTTCCGCCTGCAAAAATTTCACGCCACGCTCGGGGTAATGGGCGCAGGCAACAACGACTTTGGTGTTCGCGCATACGTCGGCGGGAACGCGGCTTACGACCTCTCCCCCGCATGGCAGCTCAGCGCAGCCGCCGGCAACGACTACCGGTTGCCCACCTTCACCGACCTCTACTATAACGTTGGCGACCAAAGAGGCAACCCCCGCTTGAAGCCGGAGGAGGCCGTTACCGGAGAGCTTGCCCTGCGCTACCGCTACCGCTCGTGGCGTGCCGCCGCTTCGGGATTTTACCGCTACGGATACAACATCATCAACTGGAGGTTTAACCCGACCGACAGCCTTTGGCATTCACAAAACATCACCAACGTGGCCACCTCCGGCGTACACCTTTACGTCGAATACGCGCCGCAAAAGCTGCTGCTCCAAAAAGTTGCCGCAGGCTACACCTACCTGTACGTTACGCCAAGCGGCCAACAGGAAACGGCCAGCTACGTGGTGGAGCAGCTGAGCCACCGCCTCACGGCAACGCTGCAGCACGGCGTTTGGAGCAGGCTGGCGGCCTCGTGGCAGCTGCAATACCAGCAGCGTGCCGGACGCTACCAGCCTTTTGACGTGAGCGCCGGAAAATATGCAGAGGCAACTGCGTTTAAACCTTTTTGGCTGTGCGATTTAAAAATATACTGGGAGGAAGAGCGTTACAGCATTTTTGTAGCGGCAACAAACCTGTTCAACAACCTCTACCTCGACTTTGGCAATATCCCGCAGCCGGGAAGGTGGGTGAAGGTGGGGCTGAAGGTGAGAGTTAAAAGCTAAAAGCTGCCGCAGGCATCATTCCGGGATTAGCTGCTTCCGCCTCACCTCTTCGCCGCGAGGTGGTGCTTCAGGTTTTCCCATGTTTTGATGCGCGCGCGAATGCTCCCCACCTTGATGGGCGCTTCGACGTAAACCGGCACGCGGTTGACATCGTCGGTAACCCAAAAAAACACCTGCTCTTTGCCCGTGAAGACGGATCCTGCTATGAGGCTCGCCGAAAACTTCAGCGTTCGGAACTTGCCTACTCCACGGACGTAGATATCTTCCTTCCCGTACAGCTTGTAGCGGATGCTGTGCACCTCGTTGTCCATTGCCAGCTGCACGGTGTAGGTGGTGTTGGTTTTCATTTTCGAGAAGTCGCAGCAGCGGTAGTAGTAAAAGATGGACACCACGTCGAAGGTGCATGGCGTGAGGGGCAGCGTGTCGCGCTTGGCGGGTTGCCGCTTGTCGAGGCGCTGGGTGGAGGAGTATATCACCGATTTTTGCCGGTTGTAGCGCCCTGTGCTGGTGCGCCGGTAGCCCCCCTCGTCGATGGTGCGCTGCATGTAGAATGGCGCTAACGTATGAGCGTCTATTTTGGTGGAAAAGTAGTCGCGAACTCTGAAAAAATTATCAAAGAAGGGGTATGTTTTTCCGTTGACAATGATGTGGTAGAAAGGCTTTTGAGGGGATTTCACCAGCGACGTGAGGAACTCCACCTCGCCCACGTTTATCCATATACCCCACGTGTAGCTGATGGTGTAGGTAACTTTTTCGCCCGACTGGTAAACCGGCTCTTTCCCTTGCAGGTCAAACAGCAGGCACTCGCCTTGGGCAGCCGCCGTGCCCGCAGGCAGCAGGGCGGCTCCGGCGGCAAAAAGGCAGCGCGCAGCGGCACGGGTTATCGTTAGCAAATTCATTTCTCAAAAAAAAATTTTTTTTTTCAGCTGATTACGCTGTAATCCTTTGCGCCGCTCTTTAGCTTGCCAAGAGTTTTGAGCAGCAGCTCGTTTTTGCCGTCGCTCAGCAGCGGGTCGTCGTCCAGCACCCGCTCGGCGAAGCGGCGTGCGTACTCCAGGATTTTGCCGTCGGTGCCGAGGTTGGCTATGCGCAGGTCGAAGGCCACGCCGCTCTGCATGGTGCCTTCGAGGTCGCCCGGGCCGCGCAGCTTGAGGTCGGCTTCGGCTATTTGGAAGCCGTCGTTGGTGCTGCACATCATGGAGATGCGGTGGCGGCTATCGGAGCTGAGCTTCACGCCGCTCATCAGGATGCAGAACGACTGCTCTGCGCCGCGCCCCACGCGCCCGCGCAGCTGGTGCAGCTGGGCAAGCCCAAACCGCTCGGCGCTCTCTATCACCATGACGCTGGCGTTGGGAACGTTCACGCCTACCTCTATCACCGACGTGGCCACCATGATGTGCGCCGCGCCGCGCGCAAACTCCTGCATGGCCGCCTCCTTCTCGTCGTTCTTGAGCTTGCCGTGCACCATGCACACCCGGTACTGCGGCGCAGGAAAGGCCTGCGTAATCGTCTCCCAGCCGTCCTGCAAGTTCTTGTAGTCCATTTTTTCGGACTCTCGTATGAGCGGGTACACAACGTACACCTGCCGGCCGGCGGCAATTTGCTCGCGCATGAAGCCGAACACGCGGTCGCGCTTGCTGTCGAAGAAGTGCACGGTTTTTATGGGTTTTCGTCCGGGTGGAAGCTCGTCGATGACCGATACGTCGAGGTCGCCGTACAGGGTCATGGCCAGCGTGCGCGGTATGGGCGTTGCCGTCATCACCAGAATGTGCGGGGGGTGCTCGCTTTTTTCCCACAGCTTGCCGCGCTGCGCCACGCCAAAGCGATGCTGCTCGTCTATTACCACCAGCCCCAGCCGCCGAAACTGCACGGCATCCTCTATCAGCGCGTGCGTGCCCACGAGAATATGAATATCGCCCCGCAGCGCCTTTTCGAGCAGCGCCCTGCGCTCGGGCTTTTTTGTGGAGCCGGTGAGCAGCGCCACGCTTACGCTCATATCGTGCAGCAGTTCGGCCATGCTTTTGAAGTGCTGCGTGGCCAGAATTTCGGTAGGCGCCATGATGCAGCTTTGGAAGCCGTTGTCGGTGGCGATGAGCATGCACATGAGCGCCACCATCGTTTTTCCGCTGCCCACGTCGCCCTGCAGCAGCCTGTTCATCTGCCGTCCGGAGCCGGTGTCGGCGCGGATTTCCTTGATGACGCGCTTCTGCGCGGTGGTCAGCTCAAACGGCAGGTTGTGGTAAAAGAAGTGGTTGAACAGCTCGCCCACCTGCTCAAAGCGAAAGCCGTTGCCGGCCTTTATGCGCTTGGTGCGCGTGCGCAGGATGCTGAGCTGCACGTAGAACAGCTCCTCGAACTTTAGCCTATCCTGCGCCTTTTTGAGCAGCTCGGGGCTTTGCGGAAAGTGGATGTTGAGCAGCGCCTCGCCGAGCGATACGAAGCGGTTAGCCTCAACTATGTACGGCGGCAGCGTTTCCTCAACTTTTGTCAGCGCCATGCCCAGCAGCGTGCTCTGCAGGCGGCTTATGGCGCGCGTTCCCAGCCCCATATCCTTGAGACGCTCGGTGCTGCTGTACACCGCCTGAATGCCGGAGGTTATTTGCCCCTCCACCTTCACCATATCCTCCAGCTCGGGGTGCACGATGTTGAGCTTGCCGTTGAAAGAGGTTGGCTTGCCGAAAATGGTGTAAACGCTGCCAGCGTGCAAGTTTTTTTGGATGAACGATATGCCCTTAAACCACACCAGCTCTATGCTCCCCGTGCCGTCGGTAAACAGGGCAATAAGCCTTTTTTGGGTGGTGGTAATCTCGCGAAAGCCTACTATTTTTCCCTTGAGCAGCACGTAGGGCAAGTCTTCGCTCACCTCGCAAACGGCGTAGATGCGCGTTTTATCGACGTAGCGAAAAGGAAAATGGTAGAGCAGGTCGCCAAACGTGCTAATGTTGAGCTCCTTTTGCAGCAACTCGGCGCGCTTGGGACCTACTCCGGGAAGGAATTTTACGTCGGTATCTAAAATGTACGTCATAGCTGCGCAAAATTAGATGAAAATTCCGTATTTCCCAATTTTATCCACGCGCTTACCGGCGAACCTTAATTTTTCCCTTAATTTTCTCCTTAATTTTCCACCGCCACCTTCGCCACCCACCTTTTGCCGCTTTTGCCCTCGAGCAGGAGGTGGTAGATGCCGGCGGGAACTTGGGGCATGGCGAGGCCCTGACCCTCGTAGAGGGGAGAGGCATCGCCGCGGAGGACGAGGCTGCCCTGGCTGCCGAACAGGGAGTACTTCACGTAGCGCTCCTCTTCCTCCTCGCCGTCGGCAAAGCCGCTCTGCGTGAGCTTGATGAAGCCGCC
>JAIRMD010000153.1 GCA_031258915.1 Prevotellaceae bacterium | reverse complement strand
ACCGCATCCGGCCGCTCATACTCGCTCAACACGAAGTACCACATCAAGGTGGAGGCTTACGGGGCAAGCATCAAGGTTTACGTTGATGATATGTCAACGCCGGTAATCGACTACACGGACGATGCTAACCCCTTCACGAGCGGAAAGGTTGGCCTCAGGGTCTGCTGCGGCACCCACGCACGCTTCGACAACTTCCGCGTAGCTACCTCCGCAACCACGGTGCCCGAACCCGAGCCGGAACCTGAACCCGAACCCGAGCCGGAGCCTACCGCCGTAGAGCAGCGGAAGGCAAGCACCTGCCGGATTTACCCCAACCCGGCAACCAGCACCCTGCACATCATTAGGAAGTACCCGGCTACCCAGATTAAGGGTGTATACAGCATACTTGGTCGCTTGGAGAAATTACCACACCCCTACGCCGACGCAGTGGATATATCCGGCTTGGCCGCAGGCTTGTACATCATCGAGCTGGCAACCGGCGCCAACCGCGAGGCTATTCAGTTTGTGAAAAATTAGCTTTCGGCTTTAAAAACATACGATTGTAATAAATATGGGTAAATTTCTTCTATAAATACTCCCCTCCATGCAATGTCTATCATGCTGTATAGTAACAGATTATTCTTGATTTGTTTTGGCAAATAGGCATAAAAGCAACTCACAATAGATTTCTATTGTGGTGGTATTCAGTATGTTCCGCTTAGTTAGTGCGATTTTCTTCTGCGAGCTGGGCATCTCTGTCTACATGGCTTCTCCCCTCATACTGTTTTCTGTTGGACTGCAAGCTAAAACCATGTTCCTTTAAGGCCTCGCCTATAATTCTATGGCTTACTGATATGCCTGTCGTTTTCAGCGATGACTCTATATGGCGTAAGCTTTTGTATTACTTCTGTTTTCATGATGCAAAGGTAATACTTTATTTTTAATCCGTCAAATTATTTCGTAACGCTTACTAAGCTACCTAATTCTACACGGGGCAAATGTAGATTAAGATTAACGCTAAAGTTTTGGTTTGCAGGAAGCTGCTACTCAACCTTGAACTTTCCAAAAGCTTCGTCCCATGCAGCGGAATCCTGCGGCTCATATACTTCGAGGTGCACCGAGCCGCGCACCGCAGCGCGGACCTCGTCCACCGATTTTACGCAGCCCGCCGCCATAGCCTGCACCATGATGTTGCCGATGGCGGTAGCCTCCGCCGGCCCTGCAACTACGGGCAGCTGGATGGCGTTTGCCGTGAGCTGGTTGAGCAGCGCATTTTTTGCGCCGCCGCCAATTACGTGCAGCCTTTCTATCGGGTGCGGCGCAAATTTTTTGAGCTTGTCCAGCGTGTAGCGGTACTTCATGGCTAAGCTGTCGAAAATGCAGCGCACAAATTCGGCATCGGTGGCGGGCACCGCCTGCCCGCGCGCTGTGCAGTAGCTCACAATGGCCTTAGCCATGCTCTCCGGGTTGGCAAAATCGGGGGCATCGGGGTCTACCAAAAAGCGGAACGGCTGTGCGGCTTTGGCCATGCTCACCAGCTCGGCGTACTCATACGCTTTGCCGTCGCGCTGCTCCCACTCGGCCTTGCAGCGCTCGAGCAGCCACATGCCCGTGATGTTTTTCAAAAACCGGAAAGTACCGCCAACGCCGCCTTCGTTTGTAAAGTTTTGGCTGTACGAATCGTCATTTATGATAGGCTCTTCAACCTCAATTCCCATGAGCGACCAGGTGCCGGAGCTCAGGTAGGCAAAGTTTTTGTCCGATGCGGGTACAGCCAGCACAGCCGATGCGGTATCGTGCGATCCTACGGCAACCACCTGAACGGGGGGCGCTTTTAGCAATTCGCCCCTTAGCAAAATGAAGTGCTCCTTTACTTCTCCCAGCACCTCGCCCGGCATTACTATTGGCGGCATAATGTCCGCCGGAACGCCCACTGCGTCGAAGAGCTTCTTTTCCCACGCCATCGTGCGCGGGTTGAGCAGCTGCGACGTGGAGGCAATGGTGAACTCGACGCACTTGCGCTTCGTCAGGGCGTAAGACAGCATATCCGGCATGAAGAGCAGGGTTTTCGACTCCTCTATCAAAGCCGGTGTGTTTTGCATTATGGCAAAAAGCTGGTAGAGGGAGTTGAAGTTCATCACCTGAATACCGGTGGCCTCATAGACCTCGCGGCGCGGGATGAGCTCAAAAAATTTTTCGGGCATTCCGTTCGTTTGGAGGTCGCGGTAGGCATAGGGTGTGCTTACCAAGCGGTCGTAGCGATCAAACAGCCCAAAGTCTACTCCCCACGTGTCAATGCCCACCGACGTTGGAACGATTTTTTCTTTGGCGCAGGCGGCAAAGCCGTCGCCAATATCGCCGAAGAATTGGTACACGTTCCAAAAGTAGTGGTTGCTTTTGTGTAAAATGTCGTTGGGAAACCGCGTAAGCTCCCGCATGTTCAGCTTACCGTCCTCCAGCGTACCTACAACGCTGCGCCCGCTGGTGGCGCCCAAGTCGAATGCTAAAAAGGTGTGTTGGTTCATATTTTTACGTGTTTATGTTTTAATTGCGACTGCTAAGTTAAAAAAAAAATTGTATGGCCGGTGCATTTTTTTACCATGCCACCTGCGAAATTTAGCTAAAATGTTTGCTATCAGACGATTGTGATTATTATATTTTAGCTTTTTCTCCTTTTCGCTGCGGGCTGCCTAAAGCGTCAGCCTCACCTCCACGCTTCCGCTGTGCACCACCTTTCCGTCGGGCAGCCTGCGGCCGGAGTAGAGGCAGCTCAGCTCAAGCCCCCTGCCGAGCATCCGCCGCAGGGTGGCGCTCCACGTGAGGTTGCGGCCTGCGCCGTAGCCTTGCAGCATTTCGTAGCCTGCTGTGCCGTTGCTCTCGCCGTCGAGCGAGGTGGAGATGAAGCCAAATCCGCCCGCCGCCATGCCCTTTTGCGGAAAGTTGCAGGTAAGCTCTGCCTGCGCGTCGTGCAGCCGGGCGGCCTCTGCCCCGGCGCGGTTTTTCTTTACGGAAAACTTGTAGGCGGCGTTCACGCGCAAATGCATCATCGGGGCGAGCTCTGCGCCTGCGCTAAGCGAATGGTGCAAAATGTCGTAAGCGGC
>JAIRMD010000089.1 GCA_031258915.1 Prevotellaceae bacterium | reverse complement strand
AATATCAACCCACGAAGCAACAATTCCTCCTATCGGCTTATAATCCAAGTTTTACGGTTTTAATATTTCATTCTATATATTTACCATAGTAATCGTGCTGAGGCTAATATACCTCAACGTTAGAAATCACAGGGCAGGCCTTAGCCTCAACGAAGCTAAGCCTGATTTTTTGAGCCTCCACCGGAGTTACTTCCACAATACGCTTGTAGCCTATGGTTGTTCCTTTTGCCACAGATGTCCAGCAGCCCTCCTTCCACACTTCGATGCCGAACGCCTTAACACGCTGCCCCAGCTTGATGTACTCCTGAATGAGCACGTAGCTAATTTTTTGCGGCTTACCCAAATCTATCTCAAGGCAAGCCTTGAGCACGTCGTCGTCGGTTGCCCAGCAGGTTTCCTTATCGCCGTCGGTTACGTTGGCTGCGGCGTAGGCTTTCGATTTTCCGCGATAGCTGTCTGCCGTCACCTTTGCCTTTGCAGCCAAGTTGAGGGCAAACGCCTCGTCAAGCAGCTTTTTCCAGCCTTTCAGGGCTTGAATATCGTTGTCGTGCAGCAGGCCGCGCTGGTCGGGCGGGATGTTGAGCAAAAGGTTTGCCCCGCGGCCAACGGAACTCATGTAGAGCTTAAACAGGTTTTCGGGCGTTCTGACCTTGTCGTCCTCATTTTCGTGGTAAAACCACCCCGGACGTATGGATACATCCACCTCGACAGGAATCCACGAGCTCCCGTTCTCATCTCCGTGGTTCAGGAGCGTTTCGGCGTGAGGCTTTCCCGGGTATAGCGAGTCAGCGCTAATCATGTTCCAGCAGGGGTCGCCCGCAAATCCGCTCTCATTGCCGCACCAGCGCACATCGGGGCCTGCGTCGCTGAAGATGGCTGCCTGCGGCGCCAGCTCCCGCACAATCGCGTGGGTTTTTGGCCAGTCGTAGTAGGTTTTGCGGTCAATCTTTCTGGCTTCCCTTGCGCCGCCGTAAAATCCGTCGCCGCCGTTTGCCCCGTCAAACCAGACCTCAAATATTTCGCCGTAGCCGGTAAGCAGCTCGCGCAGCTGGCTGCGGTAGTATGCGATATACTCAGGGCTTGCGTACAGTGCGCTGTTTCTGTCCCAGGGCGACAGATACACCCCAAACGCTAAGCCGTGCCTGCGGCAAGCCTCCGACGCGGCTTTCACCACATCGCCTTTGCCGCCCATAAAAGGGCTGTTTTTGACGGAATGCTCGGTGTACTTGCTTGGCCAAAGGCAAAACCCGTCGTGGTGCTTACAGGTCAAAATTAAGCCTTTTAATCCGGCTTCTTTGATGGCTTTCGCCCATTGCTCCGCGTCAAAGCTCGTCGGGTTGAATATGGCAGGCTGCTCGTCGCCGTAGCCCCACTCCTTTCCGGTGAACGTGTTGGTTGTAAAGTGTATAAACGCGTACTGCTCCCGCTCGTGCCACGCAAGCTGGCGCTCGCTGGGTACAGGCAGCACCGCCTGAGGCGGCGCTACCGCCATCAACTGCGAAGCCTGTAAAACGGTAGCGCCGGCGTACGCAAGTATTCGACAAAAATTTTTCATGGCGTTAGCGCTCAAGTCAGCTCAGCTGCGCAGGCAACTCCTGCAGCATCCCCGTCATGATTTGGGTCATCTTTTTCTCGGCTTTTGCGCCTTCCCTCTGCACCTCCTCGTGGCTCACGGTCATGGCAATATCCTCGCCTCCCAAGTCGGTGATGATGGACATGGCAAAGACCGGGATGCTCATGTGCCGCGCCACAATCACCTCCGGGACGGTGCTCATGCCCACGGCATCGGCGCCAATGCGGCGGAAGTAGCCGTACTCTTTTGGCGTTTCAAAGGTAGGCCCGGTAACGCCCACGTAGCATCCCTTCTGCACCTTAACGCCCAGCTTGCCGGCGACGCTTTCGCAGAGCGCAGCGAGCGGCTTGCTGTAAGGCTCGCTCATATCGGGGAAGCGCGGCCCCAACTCGTCCAAATTTTTCCCGATAAGCGGGTTGGGGAGGAGGTTGATGTGGTCGGTGATAATCATCAGGTCGCCTACGGCAAAGGCGGGGTTCATGCCACCGCTGGCGTTGGATACAAAGAGGTACTTAACGTTGAGGAACTTCATCACGCGCACCGGAAACGTTACCTGCTGCATGTCGTAGCCTTCGTAGTAGTGGAAGCGGCCCTGCATGGCCACCACCTTTTTTCCTCCCAGCGTACCAAAAATCAAGCGGCCGCTGTGCCCCTCAACGGTAGAGAGGGGGAAGCTGGGAATATCCCGGTAGTCTATCACCTCCTGATTTTCGATGCTGTGCACCAGCCCTCCCAGTCCCGTCCCGAGGATGATGCCCACCTCCGGCTCGATGCTCACCTTCGACTTAATGAAGGTGGCCGATTCTTTTATTTTTTCTAACATAGCTAAGCGTTTTTTGAATGAAACATTGTTGACCGTTATTTAAAAATTGCGTATCAATGGGTTGGTAGTAAATTTTACTTTTCAGCTCATCGCTCATGCCGGCATCCATCAGGCGCATGGCATCTTTTTCGGTTGTTACCACTACGCTGCCGGAGTGCCGCTGCATCGCCTGCGCCAGCCGCTTGAGGTCGCGTGCGCTAAAGCAATGGTGGTCGGCAAAGCGGAGCGTTTGCGCCAGCGGGTAGCGCTCCTTCAGCCGGTCAAAAAACGGCTGCGGATTGGCAATGCCTGCAAGCGCAATTACGCTCTTGGCGTCAAGCGCGGCTACCGGCTTGCCGGTAGCCAAGTGCACCATGCTGCCGTAGGTGCAGGTAGTGAAGTAAAGATACTGGTAGGGGCGAATTTTCAGGTTTTTCTCCAGCACGTTGAAGTCAATAGGCTTGAGGTTGTGGGGGCACTTGGTCACCACCACCATTTCGGCGCGGTGCAGCTGGTTTGCCGAATCGCGCAGCCGCCCCAGCGGCAGCATGTAGTCTTTGGTGGCAAGGTTATCGCAGGTGGTGAGCACAATGGACAGGCCTGCTTTCACCCTGCGATGCTGGAATGCATCGTCCAGAACGACGGCCTTCACCTCCGGGTTGTCCTCGATAATTTTTTTTATGCCAAGCGCCCGGTTTTTGCACACCGCCACCGTTGCCTGCGGGAAGCGCCGCTTGATTTGCAGCGGCTCATCGCCCACCTCGCAGGCAGCGCTCGACTGCTCTACGTAGCAGAATCCCACGCTCTTGCGCCTGTATCCCCGCGACAGCGTCGCCACTTTTATCCCTTCGCTGTGCAGCAGCAGCAGCTGCAGCAGCAGCTGCACGTGGGGCGTTTTGCCGGTACCGCCTACCGCCAGGTTGCCAACGCATATCACCGGAATTTTAAATTCGTGCTGCTTGAGAATTTTATGCGCGTATAGCACGTGGCGCACGTTGACAGCAAGCCAAAACAAGCTTGCCAGCGGTAGCTTGAGCAGTATGAGCAGCGCGCGAAAAAGTACCCTCACAGAAGCCCTCCCCTACTCTACCGATACATCATACGGCAGGCGAGCCTGCACCTTGCCGTGCATACGCAGCAGGTTGGCCAGCGGCTCGTAATCCTCCAGAATATTCCCCGTACTTTTCTTCGCCAGCTTTGCGGCGACCAGCCCGAAGCTCTCCAGCAAGAAAGCAAACGTATCCTTCCGTCTGGGCAGCTCTATCACCGTGTAATCGTCCAGATTAGCCAGCAGCACCGCTTTGCCTATCGCCTCATTCAGGCCGCCAAGTTCGTCAATCAGGTTTAGTCGCTTAGCGTCTACGCCGCTCCACACGCGCCCCTCGCCAATGTTATCGACCTCCTGCGCCGGCATTTGCCTACCATCGGCAACATGCTGCACAAAGGTGGCGTACGTCCTTTCGACGTGGTGCAGCAGGAAATCATGCTCCGGCTTCGAGAGGGGGCGGTAGATGCTGCCCATGTCGGCGTGGTCGTTGGTGGCCGCCACATCTACGGTGAGGCCAAGCTTGCTGTTGAACAGCTGCTTTGCGTTGAAGAGCACGCCAAACACGCCGATGGAGCCGGTAATGGTGGTGGGGCTTGCAAAGATGTACGAGGCCGGGCACGCAATGTAGTACCCCCCCGATGCCGCCACATCGCCCATAGAAACCACCAGCGGCTTTGCCTCCTTGAGCAGCGACATCTCGTGCCAGATGAGCTCCGAGGCCATTGCGCTGCCGCCGGGGGTGTTCACCCTCAGCACCACCGCCTTAACGGAGGGGTCGTGCCGCACCGCTCGCAGCTCAGCAGCAAGCGCTTTGCCCACAATATTTTCGTCCCTGCTTTCGTCCAGTATTTCGCCTTCGGCGTAAACAACGGCAACCTTCTGCTTTGCCGCATTGCTTGCCAGCACGTTTTGCGGCGCAGCAGCTCTGCAGTAAGCATCTATGCCAATCAAGCTGGGCTTGCTGTCCTCTTGCAGCCGGCTCAGCACCGCCAGCTCGCTCAGCAGCTCGCTACGCTGGCGCAGGCCATCGAGCAGGTTGAGCGAAAGTGCAGCCTCCGCATCGTTGAGCTGTAGCCTGTTGATGGCATCGTTAAGCTTAGCCGCTTCCGTTTGGCTTTGCGCAGCAGTATCGTCTGCGTCGGCAAATTTCTGCCTGTTAAGCAGCGCAGCCACCTCCATTCTATTCCGCACGGCAATATCGCTCAGCATAGTTTGCCAAATAGAGCCTGCGTAGCTCCGAATCTGCGCTCTGTTCTCCTCGCTCATTTTGCTGTACATGAACGGCTCCACAGCGCTCTTAAACTTTCCGTGCCGCACCACCTGCGCCTCAACGCCCAGCTTGTCGAGCGCCCCCTTGTAGAACATAATGCTCGCCCCCAGCCCATGCAAATCCAGCAGGCCCTCGGGGTTCATGTAAATCTTGTCGGCAGCAGAGGCTAAGTAGTAGGGTTTTTGCCCGTAGCTATCGCTATAGCTGACCACAAACTTCCCTGTAAGCCGAAAATCAAGCAATGCGTTACGGATTTCGGTCAGCGTAGCGATTCCGGTTGCTGCCCCCCTCATATCCGTCAGCAGGATGCCCTCTATCCGGCTGTCGGTTTTGGCGCTCTCTATGCTGCGCAAAATATCGTTAAGCCCCAGCGCACTTTCGCCATCACCAAAGAGGCTTTGCAGCAAGCTTATAGGATTATTGCTTACCCTATCCACAATGGGGTGGCTGAGCGATAACGTAAGCACAGAGTTACTTTTTATCGTTTTTACCGGCGATACCGCCGAAAACGATAGCGACGCTGCGCTCACAATTGCGCCAACGACAGCTGCAGCAAAGGCAAAAATAACAAAGCTCGCCAGAAGCGTTCCCAGCGTTGCTGCAAACATGGTTTTTACGAAGTTACTGCTCATGGGAAAAAAATTCAAAAATTTCAGATCTCAAAATTATTTATACAACATTAATTCCTTGATTACCTTACTCACATTGAGGTAACCATAGTAACCCCATGCACGGCAAGGGAGCAACCGCTTCACTTGCCCCTCTTCTCCGCCTCTTTGTACTTGTATGCCTTTACCCAGCAAACCTCCAAAACAGCGGGGGTAGAAATGCGGGGGGCACCCGTTACGCCCGCCGAAAACGCAATGTACACCGGCTCGTCAATAGCATTGGGAGCAGAAAACAGCACGGTTCCATTAATTTTCCAAGTCATCACCTCTCTGTCCCATTCTAAGGCAACAATGTAGGCAGCGTTTTTCCGGAGCAGGCTTCGCTTCCACGTTTCCACGTAGCGCAGCTCTTTGCCCGCCTTTTGCCCTGCAAACGCGCTAAACTCGATCTCCGAGCCTGCGCGCAGTACGTTCACATGCGGCAAAGCTTTACCGGTTCCCAGCCACATAGCGTAGTATATGCCCCGCTTTCGCTTGTTGAAGCGTATTTTTGCTTCTACTTTGCCGTACAGCTGCGTGTGGCTGTGCGCAGTGTTCACAATTCCTGCGGTATATTCGCGCGCTATCGGAACAAAGCCTACCTGCTCGTGAAAACCCACCCCGTCGGCATGTTCCCGCTTGACCATGATTTTAAGTGCATGGTCTTCAACAACAACATTACCACCATCGGTGTATACGTGGTTTTCGTCGGAGGATGAGTACAGCAGCTCTACAGCGTTGTCAATGATGGCCGGATGGGTTACCCACCTGCCTTTGTCCAGCGCTTTGCCGTCGAAGCTATCCTCAAACGCCAGCTCCCAGCGGGTAATTTCGTGAAAGTTATCCGAAGATTTCTGGAGGCTGAAAAAATTCGATACCTCCGCCGACTTTTGCAGCTGCGCAAACTCCTGCTTTGTAGCCCGCCACTCTTTTTTGGAAAGGCCGCTTTGGCGCCGCGGGGTGGCTACCTGTAGCGCCAGCTCCCGATATCGTAGCAGGCTGGGGGTTTGCTTTAGCGAAAGATACTTTGCGTATTTTTTTTCGAGCGTAGCGCGGCGCCTCTCATACTTTGAGGTATTTGTAATTCCACCGGAAAGGTGAAAAAGTAGGCGTTTAAAAAAACCCGACATGGCTTAATTTTAGTAATTCAGATTACGGCAATCCCCCCACGCAGCGCCTGACGGCAAGCGTAGAGGGGTTGACACGTTGCTTTGTGCGCGGCAAGGTCGGCTTAGCCTATCAGCTTGAAGCCTTTCCCGCGCACGTTGATGATTTGTATCGACGAATCTTCCTTCAAAAACTTGCGCAGCTTGGTAATGTACACATCCATGCTGCGAGCGTTGAAGTACGTATCGTCGTTCCAGATGGTTTTGAGGGCAAAGTTGCGGTCGAGCACAGCGTTGCGGTT
>JAIRMD010000083.1 GCA_031258915.1 Prevotellaceae bacterium | reverse complement strand
AAGTGCGTTTGCCCCTTGCTTGCTATTTGCGGCAGGTGCGTGATGTTTACCACCTGAATAGACTTGCCCAGCTCGCTGATAATTTTCCCCATGCGGTCGGCCACTTCGCCCGACACGCCGGTATCTATTTCGTCAAAAATGATGGTAGGGAGGTTGCCCGTCCACGCCACCAGCGATTTGAGGCTAAGCATGAGCCTCGATATTTCGCCACCCGACGCTACTCGCGCTATATCTTGCGGCTGCATACCCTTGTTGGCCGAAAACAGGAAGCGGATTTCATCTCTTCCGTTGGCGGCAAGCTCTGGCAGCGCAGCGCGCTCCACCAGCATTGCAGCGCTGGGCATCCCCAGCTCCTGCAGCATATTCACCACGTACGTTTCGATGGTGGGAAAAACCTTGCATCGCGCCCTGCTCAGCAGCTCCGCCAGCTTTTCCGCCTCGCCGTGCAGCGCGTCGCGCTCCCTGCGCGCGGCAGCCAGCTGCTCGTCCATGTTCTCCACCAAGCGAACCTTTTGCCCCAGCTGCTCGCGCACCGCTACCAGCTCCTCCACCGTGCTCGCCTTGTGCTTCTTTTGCAGCGCGTAGATGAGGTCAAGCCGCTCGTTTACCGCCGAGAGCCGCGCTACGTTTACCTCCGTATTTTCGGCAATACCCTCCACGTCGCGCGCCACATCGCGCACCTCAATCAGGCAGCTTTGCAGGCGGCCGGCCAGCGGCTCGGCCTTTGCAAAAATGCCGCCCATTTTTTCGAGCATAGCGCCCGCCTCGCGCAGCATTTTAGTAGCGCAGGCCTCCTCCGACGACAGCAGCTCGGCCACGTGCGTGAACGTTAGCTTTATTTCCTCGGCGTGGGTTAGCTGCTGCTGCTCATTTTCCAGCTCGGGCTGCTCGCCCTCCTGCAGGTGTGCAGCCTCCAGCTCGTTAAGCAGGTGGGTGAAGTAGTCAAGGTCATTTTGCGATAGGCGCGCCTGCTCCTCAAGCTCGGCAAGCTGGCGCTCGGCGCACCTGAGCTTGGCAAAGGTGGCTTTGTAGTCGTCCAGCAGCTGCTTGCTGTCTGCCAACGAATCTACCACTTTGAGCTGAAATGCGGTATTTTGCAGCAGCATATTCTGGTGCTGCGAGTGGATGTCCACTAAGCCTTCGCCAATATCCTTCAGCGCCGACAGGGTTACAGGCTGGTCGTTGACGAATGCGCGTGATTTGCCGCTGGGGCTAATCACGCGGCGGATGGCGGTAAGGCTGCTAAAGTCAACGTCATTCGCCGCAAACAGCGGCTCAATATCCTGGTTTGTTACCGCAAACATACCCTCCACCACGCAGCTGCGCTCTCTGCTCTTTAGCGCGGTTACGTCGGCACGCTGCCCCAAAAGCAGGCCTATTGCGCCAAGCAGGATAGATTTTCCGGCGCCGGTTTCGCCGGTAATAATGTTCAGCCCATGCCTGAAATTTATTTCCAGCTTATCAATCAAGGCATAGTTTTCTATAGTCAGCGATTGCAGCATAGCTACTTCAGTTTCTTGTACTTGGGGTCGTTGGTATTGTTAATTGTCGAAAGAAGCTGGTAGGCAGCCTGCTTTTCGGCTGGCGTAGCTTCCGAAAAAATATTTACGATTTCGTCGGCTTTGGCATCAAAAAATATGGCGTAAAAGTACAGCGCGTTATCCGGTTTTTCCTGGTAGAGCTTTTGCATTTCCTGCAACGCCAGCATCACCTGCTTGCGCCCCTCGTCGGGCTTTTCGCTCATCGCGTCCAGCCCCAGCCGGTGGTAGGTGTAGTAGGCCTTGCGCTCGCGCGCATATTTGTTGCCCAAAATATTTTCGGCCAGCCAGTAGCGGTTGCGGCGGTTCATCCCCGACGACGATGACCAGCCCGCCTTGGGTTCGCTCTGCGCGTTCTGCGCTATGCGCTCTGCCTTGCGGAACCACTCCGTGCCGCCGTTGGCCGAAAACGTGTCGTAGTCTATGCCCAGCGCTATGTAAACCCAGTAGGCCAGCATGGAGGTCAGGTTCGATGAGTGCGTGTTTTCGCTGAAGTCCAAAATTTCGTTCTCCTTGTACGAAAACTCAAAATCGTTATCTATCGTGTTGATGGTTGGGCTGTTGTAAATGCTTCCGTAGACGGGGCGCTGCGCCTGTACTTGCAGCGTTCCCTTAAAATCGCTCTCACTCTGCTGCTCGTTGAGCGTGATGATAAAGTTGCACTCTATGCGCTCAAACTGCTGGTAGGTGTGGTTTGTCCATGCGCGGTTGTTGACAAAGTTGGATATCTCCGTTTTCAGCGTTTCAAACAGCGCACGGTTTGTGCTTTGCACTTTCTGGGTGTTCAGCGTTACGTTGCAGCGGACGGTCTGCGCCTGCACCGCTACGCACGCGCACAGCATGGCTATGAGCAAAAAACACCTGCGTCTACGTATAGCGTTTACCATTTCAGATTTCAGATTTTTCTAACCTCCTAACTTCAAAGAAACCAGCTTATCCACAATGTCCTTTGCCACCTCAGGCTTTGGCTTTAGCTCGTAGGCCGTTTGCGCCCCGTTTTTGTCGATGATGCACACTTTGTTTGTGCTGACGTTAAAGCCTGCGCCGGCATCGTTCATGGAGTTGAGGACGATAAAATCGAGGTTTTTTTCGCGCAGCTTTTTCAGCGCGTTGGCGTACTCGTTGGCAGCCTCCAGCGCAAATCCCGCCAGCGCCTGCTTCTTTTTTTTGATGCGGCCTAAGTGCGCTGCAATATCCTTAGTTGGGGAGAGCGTAAGCGAAAGCGAGCCGTCGCCTCGCTTCAGCTTACCCTCCACTTTGCTCTCCGGCGCAAAGTCGGCAACTGCGGCGGCCATGACGGCGCCATCGGTAGCGGGGAAAATGCGCATGGCGGTTTCGTACATTTCCTGCGCTGACGTTACCTTGCAGAGCGTTATTCCCGCATGTCGCGCCGTTAGGCTCACAGGCCCCGATACCAGCGTAACCCGCGCGCCGCGCGAGGCCAGCTCCTCGGCAATGCAGTACCCCATTTTTCCTGAGGAGTAGTTTCCTATAAAGCGCACGGCATCTATGCTTTCGCAGGTGGGGCCGGCGGTAACAAGAAAATGCTTACCGCTCAGCTGATTTTTTTTCTCAAAGAATGCCCGCAGCCGCCTCACTATTTCCTCCGGCTCCTCCATGCGCCCCTGCCCCTGCAAGCCGCTTGCCAGCTCTCCGCAGGCAGGCGCTATCACCAGCGCACCGCGCGAGCGGAGCGTCGCCAGATTTTGCTGATGCGCCGCGTGGGTGTACATATCCAAATCCATAGCCGGAGCAACGACCGTAGGGCATTTGGACGCGAGGTAGGTGGTGAGCAGCAGGTTGTCGGCAATGCCGCACGCCATTTTTCCGATGGTGTTGGCCGAGGCCGGCGCAACGAGCAGCAGATCTGCCCATAGCCCCAGCTTCACGTGGCTATTCCAGCCGCCATTTTCGGGGTTGAAAAATTCCACCATCACCGGGTGCTTGGAGAGCGTGGCCAGCGTGAGCGGCGTGATGAACTGCTTGGCCGCGCCAGTCATCAGCACCTTGACTTCTGCGCCCTCCTTCACCAGCAGGCGCACCAGCGATGCCGCCTTGTACGCAGCAATGCTTCCGGTTACGCCCAGCGCTATTTTTTTTTCGCTCAGCATTGTCTGTAAATTGCTCAATTTTATAAAACAAGCAAAGCAGCAATGCGCCCGTTTTGTGCGCTGCTGCTCCACCTTCAAGGGTAATAAAACCTGCCCCCAAGAGGCTACTTTATGGCATCTCCCGTTTTACGATAGTAAATTTTATTCTCCAAAAATTCCTGCGTTGCAATGAGGCCGGGCTTTGGAAGCTTTTCGTAGTAGCGAGATATTTCTATTTGCTCCTTGTTTTCGAATACCTCCTCCAGCGTATCGGTGTAGCTGGAGAAGTCCTCCAGCTTGCTGTTGAGCTCCTGCTTCATCTCCACCGAAATTTGGTTGGCACGCTTTGCAATGATGACAATCGATTCGTACACGTTGCCCGTTACGTCCAGCTTACCCATATCGTGGGTTACGGTGTTGAGAGGCGCATTTACTTTCTTGAAATCCATAGCGTTATTTATAATTAGTAGTTTACGTTTGTCCGAAAGGTTGAGGGCTATCTTTTCTCATGCCCAATTTTAGCAGGTCAGCTCGCTGCTCCCTTCGTATGCCTGAGCAAATTTTTGTACATTTTTTCTGCCTCGTTTTTGTACTTCGTGTTCGGAAATTCGCTTATCAGGTTATAGTACTCGTCGATAGTCAGCTGGAAGCGCTCACGCTGCTTATCTGCCACGCTGTTTTCTGCGTGTAGGTAGCTCGATTTCAGTATGAGGAACAGCATATCTTCGCGATACTTCGATTCGGGATATGCCTTGACGCAATTTTTCAGCGCCACCACAGCAGCCTTGTAGTGCTCTGTGGTGTAGTATATTTTTGCGCCCTGATACGCTTTTTCCGAGAGCTTGTCCTGCAGCTCGGCTATTTTTTCGCGGCATTCGGCTGCTTTTTCGCCGTGAGGGTACTTGTACAGGTAGAGGTTGAATGCCTGAATAGCGCCGAGTGTTTCCGCCTGATCTAACGATGCTTTGCGCGATACGTTGTAGCTGCACATGCCCTGCATAAACTCCGCCTCCTCGATAAAGCCGCTCCGCGGAAAGCTGCGGCTAAAATGCTCGTAGTAGTACTGCGCCATTTCGTAATCGTGCTGGTAGTAGTAGCTGCGCGCAATGCGGATGTTGATGGTATCCTCCCGCTGCGTGCTGCGGTAAAACGGTATAACGTTTTCGTACAGCAGCACGGCTTTGTCGTACTTGGCCATGTCGTAGTAGCGCCCTGCCTCCCTATACTTCAAAGCAAAATCGCTGCTTTTGAGTAGCTTCTCAAAGGTGTTGCACGAGGTCATCATGCCGCCTGCGGCGAGCAGCAGAAGCACAAGCGCACCGTTCACGGGTAACTTTTTTATCAGATGTAGTTTTTTCATCACAAGCCTATAGTAAAGAAAATCGGGGTAAAGGTAGCAATTTTTTGGGGAAATTCCGGCAAAAAGTGCGCAATTATTTTTTCCCTCAACCCTTTGCCATCAAAAATCGCTCGGCATCAATGGCGGCCATGCACCCCGATCCGGCAGCAGTAGTGGCCTGCCGGTATACGGGGTCTTGTACGTCGCCGCACGCAAATACGCCTTCTACGCCGGTTGCCGTGCTTTTACCCTCCGTTACGATGTACCCTTGCTCGTCCAGCCTCAGCCACTTTTTGAACAGCTCCGTGTTGGGGTGATGCCCTATTGCCACAAAAAGCCCTGCTACCGCTATCGTTTTCTCCTCGCCCTTAGCGTTGACTAATCGCGCACCATTCACGCCGCTGGCGTCGCCCAGCACCTCCTTGGCTTGATGCTCCCACAGCACCTCAATATTTGGCGCTTCCAGCACGCGCTTCTGCATAGCTTTTGAGGCTCTCAGCACGTTTCGGCGTACCACCATGTACACCTTGCGGCACAGGCTGGCGAGGTACAGCGCATCTTCGCAGGCTGTGTCGCCGCCGCCTACCACCGCCACATCCTGCTTGCGGTAAAAGAACCCGTCGCACGTGGCGCAGGCCGACACGCCCTGCCCCATGTACGCGGCTTCGGAGGCTAAGCCCAGATACTTTGCCGTAGCCCCCGTGGCCACTATCAGCGCCTC
>JAIRMD010000077.1 GCA_031258915.1 Prevotellaceae bacterium | reverse complement strand
GGGGCAACAAACAACCAGACCTACTCGCCCATTCGCACTATTTCCGGAGGGTTAACTATACAATTCTAAATAAACATTTTAAACTGATAGAAAAATGAAAAAGATAATTTACATACTATGTATTTTCTGTACGCTTGGGCTGTCGAGCTGTATAGAAGAAACGTTCCCAACCGATTTTGCCATCGAATCGCAGGTTGCGTCATCGCCAACAGCCTTGGCGGCTTTAGTAAACTCCATCCCGAACATGATGGTAGGGCGCACTTACCCGGGGCTGAACCCCGACGAATACTTCGGCTACCCCGCGCTGTGCGTCGCTCTGGAAGAAATGACGCAGGACGTTGTCATTGCGGGGTACCCCGGGTTCAACACCTTGGGATCTTACTCCCGTATGAATAGCCCGACCCACCAGCGCCAAAACTACCCATGGTACACGCACTACGCCTACATCAAAAATACCAACGACGTGATTAAGCTCATCGACAAGGATACGCAGGACAAAACGGAGCAGGGGTACCTTGGCGTTGCCTACGCCTTCCGCGCATTCTACTACCTGAACTTAGTGCGCATGTTTGAGTATAAGCGTACGGAGCTGTGCCTGCCGGAAAGCGACGCCATCTACGGGCTGGGCGTTCCGATAGTAACAGAAGAAACAACCGAAGAGCAGGCAAAGAGTAACCCCCGCGCAACGGTGGAGGCAAACTACGAGCTGATTTTCTCCGATTTGGCGCAAGCCGAAAAGTACTTAGCAGGCTACACCCCCACCAGCAAGGCGTTTCCCTCGCTGGCGTGCGTCTACGGGCTTTACGCGCGCGCCTATCTCGAAAGGGGAACCGCCGGCGTGAGCGGTGCCTACGCAAAGGCGGCGGAGTACGCGCGGAAGGCAATTGACGAAAGCGGCTGCTCGCCGCTGACGCAAGATCAGTGGGAAGACCCCGTCAACGGATTCAACAACGCCACCTCGCAAAACTCGTGGATGTGGGGCGTTTGCATCACATCCGACAACATTGACCTGATAGGAAACGATTTCTACGGCTTGATGATGGCAGAGCAAACGTGGACGGTTTACGGGTGGAGAGTGGGCAGGAGCGCCTCGCGGAAGTTTTACGAAGCCATTCCCTACAACGATTTTCGCAAGTACTCGTGGCTGGATCCTGTATTTTACGGCGTCAACGGCAACCCTCCCAGCGACTCCTGCCAAGGCCATGCGTATAAGCTGGCTATGCCGACGGAAACGCTGAGGAAAAATATCACCGTTGGCAACGGATTTCTCGGTTTTCCGTGGATATACAACCCCATTAAGTTCCGCCCCGCCGAAGGAAATTACTCCAACAAGCCCGTCGGCTCTGCCATGGACTTCCCGATGATGCGCGTAGAAGAAATGTACCTCATTGAGGCTGAGGCAACTGCCCACAGCAGCCTGACCCAAGCCAAAGATCTGCTGAACGCATTTATGGCCTACCGCATCACCGATGGCTCCTACGACTGCGCATCCAAAAGCGCTGATTTTGAAACGCTTGTAAGCGAAATCATTTTCCAAAAGCGGGTGGAGCTTTGGGGCGAGGGCATCAACTACTACGACGCCAAGCGGCTGCAGCTGGGCTTGCACCGCGGCTACAAGGGTATCAACGCTTCGCAGTACTACGTTACGTTTGATATTGATGGCATTTTCCCCCTGTGGAACTGCCGGATACCAGAAACCGAGCGGCAGGGCAACCCTGCAATAATCCTCAACCCTACCCCGCTCACCGCAGCAGCGCTCAACATTTACTGGGCAAAGGCCAACACCGACTTTGCGCCCTACTACGGGTGCGACTTGAGCAACCCGGATTCCGGCGGAGAATAATCCTGCCAATCCCCGCCTTGCTTGATAAGCATAATCAGCCTGTCCACAGCATGTTGCTGGTCAACGCCCGTTTCCATGCGCACCCTGCCTTTATAGAGCGATACGCGGCCGGGGCCTGCGCCTACGTAGCCGTAATCTGCGTCGGCCATTTCGCCGGGTCCGTTCACAATGCAGCCCATGACGGCAATTTTCAGCCCCTTGAGGTGCGACGTTCGGGTTTTCACCGCCTGCAAGGTCTTTTGCAGGTCAAAAAGCGTGCGCCCGCAGCCCGGACAGGCAATGTACTCGGTTTTGCTAAAGCGAATGCGGGCGGCCTGCAAAATGCGGAAGCCCGTGCCGACCAAGTCTGCCGTAGCGCAGGACGGCTGCAGCAGCGACAGCATAACCCCGTCGCCAAAGCCGTCGATGAGCAGCGCACCAAAATCGGCGGCCGCTTGCAGCTGTAGCGACTCGTAGTCGGCCTCGCTGTAAGTGCGGTGCAGCAGCACGGCGTTGGCGATGCCGTTTTTTTTCAGCCGGAGGAAAAAGTTACGCTGCTCGTCTATCCCCCTTGCCCCGTTTTTCAGCGCAAGTACAAGCAGCGTTTGCGGGTTACGCCTCAAAAAATCAAAGAAGTCCTCGCCCAAGAAGCTGGGCTTGCAGCGCATCAGCCTTACGTCTTTGTCGCTTAGGATGTGCAGGTTTTGCAGCGGGATGTCGTCTACGCCGTTCGTCCCAACGTATATGAGGTCAGGCGTGCTGTCGGAGCCTTGCCACGCCTGCCCGTCAAAGGTAAAGCCGAGCAACTCGATATCCCTGCGCGTGATATGCCTTTGCTGCGACAGGTCGGCAGCCACCGCCACGGGGTTTTGCCCGCCAACGGGCGCAGCGCTTGCCGGCAGCGACGCACGCTTGGCGTAGCCAAAGAAGTCGTGCTCAGGGTGTTCGGGCAGCGCCGGGCGGTTTGCCCTTGCAGAGAAGTAGCGTGCCAGCTTTTTTGCCACAGGAATTTCGCGCTGAGGCTCCTCGGTGAGCGATACGCGGATGGTGCTGCCCAGCCCGTCGGCCAGCAGCGCACCTATGCCCACCGCCGACTTTATGCGGCCATCCTCGCCCTCGCCGGCCTCGGTTACGCCGAGGTGCAGCGGGTAGCTCATGCCCTCCTCTGCCATGCGCTGCGCCAGCAGCCGCGTGGCGTACACCATGACCCGCGTGTTGCTCGACTTCATGGATGCCACCACGTTGGCAAAGTTTTCGTCGCGGCAAATGCGCAGAAACTCCATTGCCGACTCCACCATGCCCTGCGGCGTGTCGCCGTACCTGCCCATCATGCGCGCGCTCAGCGACCCGTGGTTAACGCCAACGCGCAGCGCCGTGCCATGCTCCTTGCAGATGTTGAGCAGGCGGACAAATTTTTCGCGCAGCAGGGCAGGCTCGCCTGCGCCGCCTGCCCTGTCCGCAAAGTTACCCGGGTTGATGCGCACCTTCTCCACGTACCGCGCCGCGACTTCGGCAGCGGCGGGGTTGAAGTGGATGTCGGCCACGAGCGGGATGCTGTAGCCCCGCTTTTTCAGGGCAGCTTTTACCTGCCGTAGCGCCTCCGCCTCGCGCACGCCCTGCGCCGTGATGCGCACGTAGTCGGCACCGGCATTGGCAATAGCAATGCACTGCGACACGGTGGCCGCAACGTCCAGCGTGTCGGTGGTTGTCATCGACTGTAGGCGGATGGGGTGCGGGCCGCCAAGCGGTATGCTGCCTATGTGTACTTCGCTTGCTTTCAAGTAGATATCAGGTTTTGGGTGGTAGGTCGCCTTATAAGGCAGGGATTCTAAAAGATTTTCCTCATTACGCTGAACGAGATAATTATCTGCATCGGCATAGATTCGTACAAAAATCGTGCTTGGCTGATAACAGGGGTGTAGAGGTATGACATGCTTGCCATGTATCGGGCATCGAGCGCGAAGTCGGTTTTGCCGATGCTCAGAGAAAACCCAAGCCCGCCCCCCACGCCGTACTCAAACCCGTTGAAGTGGTCGTACGAGAATGTTTCCTTTACCTGCCTTCCGTCTGCCTCGTACCTTTGCGTGTTTTTGAGGTAGTACGCCACGTACGCCACGCCGGTTATCAGCAGGTTAAAATCCCTGTACAGAGGAATTTTCGCCTGCATTACCAGCGGCAGCTCCAGCACCTGCGATTTGCGCGTCGTTTTTTCCCCTGCGGTTGTATCGCTGCTCGCAATGGGGTGAGTATTCATCGAGTATCCTCGCTCTCCGTAGCCAAACTCTATCATCAGGTTCATGTACCGCTCGTAGTCCAACGCTTTGCTGTTGCAGTAGCGGAACGCTACCGCTGCATTGATGGGGGTCACTGCCATTTTTTCGTTTTGGTGCGGCATGAAGTACAGCATCGTCAGCCCTGTACCGTAGCGCGCACCGAGGTAGATCTCGGCGTGGGCGGCGGCGCTTCCCGCAAGGTAAAGCGCAAAAAATAGTATGAAAAATTTAGATTTCAAATTTCAGATTTCAGATTATCAGGGAACAGATTTTTCAGGTTTACGTCCAGCTCCACGTCCCAGCCCTGCTTCAGCTCAAAGGTCATTTTTTTTGGGTTTTCCTTCAGGAAGGTGGCGTACTCCGGCTGGAGGTGGCCAAAGTAGCTCCCCGTATCCCACTTGCCGTTAGCGTTATCATCCTTGATTATGCGAATGCCGTAGGTGCCCGGAGTAACGTAGAGAAAGCTCATCTGTTTGTCTTCGCTCAGCAGCTGCTGGCGAATTACCGTCTGACCTTTTGCGTCGGTGAGCTGCACCACGTAGGCGCGGCCTCCGGTTTGGGTAACGTTGAGCGTCAGCTTCGAGGTTTGGTCGGGGTTTACCGTTGTGAAGAAGCCCCGCATCGTGTCGTTGGTTTGCGCGTAAACATCCCAAAAGGCGGTGGGCAGCATCACGTAGCGGTAGGTTGTCAGCTCCTTCCATCCGGCGACAACGCTGTAGCTGCGCAGGTTGGCCGAATCGCGCACCAGCGAGAAGCTCACGTCGGCGAACGTCGAATCTTTTGTGCGCGGATTTATTTGCAGCTCCTCAAATTTTATCAGGCTGGAGTTTATCCCCACCGGCAGCGCGTCGAAGCTGAGCGAGGCGTGCCCTATCGGACTGGCGGCAGCGGTGGCGAAGCGCGGCTTTAGCGTCCAGTGGGCAGGCTTTTGGGGGGTGGTATCAACCTCCTCTTCGCTACCTATAAGGCGGCTGAACAGCCCGCCAATGCCCGACGACTTTTCTTTTTTATCCTTATCGGGGGCATCCTGCTTTTTTTTGTCAGCGAAAATCAGCCTTCGCTTTTCGGTAAACGGGCTTAGCTGGCCGAGCGTATCTGTTTTGAGGTAGGTAAAGCGCAGCCGCATGGTGTCGGGCGCGCGCACCGCTGTGTCGGCAAGCCAGTAGGTGATGGTATCGCGCTTTGCGCTGTACTCCGGCACCAGCGTCAATACGTCCACGCTGTCGATGGCGAGGCTGTCGATGGCAGGAAAAGGCGCGTTGAACGTAAACCTCAGCGCCCGCTGCTGGGTGCGCTCGCACGAGGTGAGGTACTGCGTTGCAAAATCTTCGGTGAACATGCGCAGCACCAGCTTCAGGTCGCGCTCCTCGTGGCGGTGGCGCGAGGAATCGCCATCGTCGTCGTGCCATTGCAGCATCGGCACAGGCTCCACCGCAACGTCGAGAAAGCCTATGGCCTCCTGCCCTATGTCGTAGCGGTAGTTTTTGTTGCCGTCGGCCATTGCCAGCACTTTGTAGGGCTTTGCCTTCAAGGCATTCGCCACGAACACGCCCGTGTCGCTGGGGCGCGTAACGTTGTCGGGGCGCTGCTTCAGCACCACGCTGTCCTCTATGTTTTCGTAGAGGTACACCAGCACGTTGCTCACGGGCTGGTCGGTGTAGGCGTCGAGCGCCAGCCCTTCGACGCTTAGCGTGTCGAGCCATGCGCCGGTGGAGAACGAAAAGCGGTAGGGCTTGTAGGGGTTTCCCTCGTTGTTATCTACGATGGCGGTGCCAAAGTCGAGCAGGTAGGTGGTGCTGTCGCGCAGCGGGCTGTTGAAGTCAACCTGCACGCGCTTGCCGCGGATGTTGAGCGAGGGGCGCTTTTCGGGGGGAGGCGACATGAGGAAGTGCTTGTCGGTTTCTTTGAGCTGCACGTACTCGTTGAAGTGAACGGATACGCGCTTCCCCTTAAAGTTTAGCGCCCCCTGCTCCGGCTGCGTTTTTAGCAGGATGGGCGGGAGCGAATCCTTTGCCCCTCCGCCGGGGTGGGCTATACGCGCGCAGCCTGTGGGCGCGGCGAGGAACAGCCACGCTGCTACCGCAGCTCCAAGCAGCCACAGAAAAACCGACAAATATTTATTTTTTAGCATACGGAAACAAAAATACAGCGCACTTGTACGTTAAGCCTACCGCTAACGCTATATAGCAGCAAGCCGGCTGCTCAACATCTGAACAGCCGGCTTGCTACTTGCATGTAAGAGCGGAAAACGAGACTCGAACTCGCGACCCCAACCTTGGCAAGGTTGTGCTCTACCAACTGAGCTATTTCCGCATGTTTTACAAAAACGGGATACAAAGGTAGGAATTTTTTGTCCCCCACAAAATCCCTTTTTTGTAAAAATAAGAGCAATCACGTACAATGACGTGATAATTAGCGCGGTGTAAAATATCTATAGAAAGTTAATAATTTTTACCAACCTACAATTATGCTGAATTGCAGGCAGTTAAATTACTTTTTCTTCTTCCCTTCGTCGGTCGTTGCCGTAAGAGCCTCTATAAGCTGCTTTGCAATTGCGTTATTTGGATTGATTTCCAATATTTTATTGCTGTACGCAATGACCTGCGCCTTGTCCTCGTCTTTACCGTTGGTGTCAAACAGGAGGTAGTAGTAGTAGCTCAGGTACTGGTAAATCTCCAGCAGCTCCCTGCGGTAGATTTTCTCAGGCTCTTCCTTCTCAAGGATAAGCGCGAGCAGCGCCTCGTAGTGTGGCTTGGCTAAGCCTTTGGTGGTTTCGGGATCCAGCGAAGCGTTGACCCTCGCCCTGTAAAGAAAGCCCAGCGTATTGTCGGGCATGCGCTCCGTGATAATGCCAAAAGTCGTATCGGCTTTTATCAGGTATTCGTTCATTTTACCAGCTGCGTAGAGCGAATCCACGGTGGTGTCGCGCACAATGGCGGTGGCAGCCTTGTACAGGTACGTCCCCATGGTGTAGTAGTCCTTGGTGTCGGCCTCGCCATCCATAGCCTCAATGTACAGGTTGTAGTACTCGGCGCCGTTGCCCGGATACCCTGCTTTGCTGAGCTGCTCGCCGATTTTTTTGTACAGCTCCAGCTTCTCCGAAGAGGCTTCAATGCCCTTGGCGTACTGCTCCAGCGCCCTATCAAGCGCCTTGTTGAAGCTGAGAATATCCCCGTACGTGGTAAAATCGCGGGGGATGTACTTGTTGTTTTCCAGAGGCAGCGCAAAGAATTGTTCTGCTATGGTCAGGCCGCTGGCGTAGTCCTGCGTTTCGAGCGCGCTGTACATTCTCAACCTGTTCAAAACAAAGCTGCGCGAATCCTTCTGCAGCCCCTTGTCGATGAGCGCAGCCGCCTCGTCGTAGCGCTGGGAGAAGAAGAGCGCGGCGGCGTAATCGGTCAGCTCGCCAACGCTGCTCACGTTGATGTTGAACGATTTTTCGTGGATGGCGATGGCGCGGGCGTAGTGGCCTACGTTATAGAAAGCTCTTGCCAGATACCTGTCCGTCAGCGGATAGGTAGAATCTATTTCCATCACAGTGGTCAGCTTTTCTATGGCAAAGCTGGGGTTGATGTCGGCGTAGATTTGCGCTGCCTTGATGTAGGGCACCAGGTAGCTGTCGTTGAGGTTTATTGCCTGCTCGTATTCTCCGGCGGCGCCGCCCAAGTCTTCCTTATCTTTCAGCACATCGCCGCGCAGCATGGGCACCAGCGGCGAGCTTTTGCTCGCTTTTTCTGCGACGCCAAGCGCTTTTTCGTACAAGGCAGTCAAGCCTGCGCTATAGTAAACTTTGGCAATGGCTACCAAAACCTCAACATTTTTTTTGTTGGCTTTCTCCTTTGCAATATCCGTCAGCGCTTTGGCACCTGCTTTTTGGTCGGCGTTCAGCAAAAATTTTGCCAGCCCAATTTTGTTGAACGGGTACTCCGGGTTGGCAGCCAAGCCTCTTTCGTAGTAGGCTCGCGCCTGCGCGGTGTCGCCCGTCGAGTAGGCAATTTCGCCAAGGTAGTAGCTCGATTCCGCAGGATTTTCATCCAGCTTGCTTAAAAAAATTTCTTTTGCTTTGTCAAATTGTTCGGTGAGGAAGTAATCTACACCAAAGTTTTGGGCAAACGCTGCCGTGCCAAGTAACATGCTGAGGCAATAGCTGATACAATGCTTTTTCATTTTGTTTAAATTTTTAATGTTGTAAAGGTTCGGGTTAATTATTTATTACGTTAAGAGCTAAAATTTTTCCTTTATCTGCACCGTCCGTATCGGCTTGGTAGCCGGCACCAAGCCCGATTTCAGAACAATGCGCTGCCCCCTGTCGCTTGCCACAAAATGGGTAAACCCCGACAGCAGCGTCCCCCTTAAATCGGTAAGCGCTACGTACACATCGCGCGTGAGCGGGTAGCTGCGCAGGTAGAGGTGCGCAGGGTAGGGCTTGTAGCTGCTGCCGTACGTGGCAGGGTGCGCACGGCTAACCGCCATGACCCGTATTTTGCTGTTGAAGCTCAGCTGGGTCGTATCGTGCGGATTGCTAATCCAGTTGACGCCAATGATGCCAAGCGCGTTGGGGGTTTGGATCACGTAGTCCAGCACGGCTTGGTTGTTTTTCTGCGCGTGCAGCCGCTCGGTGGCCAGCAGCCCGCGGCACACCGAATCCCGTATGAAGCCCACCGTGCTGGAGTTCGGATTGTCGAACACCACAACTATATCGCCCAGCTTCGACGCAGGGTTGAGCTGCCTCCACGAGGTTACCTGGCCTGCCATCACCTGCCGCAGCGTTTCGATGCTGATGAGCGAATCTGTGTTGCTTTTGTGGACAATAAGCGCTATGCCGTCAACCGCTATCCTCTGCGAGCGCGGCGCCAGCTGCCGGTTGCGGGCGGTAATGCCCTGCTTCTCCGCCTCCGTCAGATCTCTGGCAAGGATGGCAAACCTCACGCTGTCCTGCAGCAGCAGCGCTACCGCTTCCTTTTCGCTGGTGTAGATGGGCAGCAAAAATGCTTTTTGGTTGAGCGCCTCAAAAACGTCTATCTCCTCCTGCGTAATGTTGGCGTAGCAGTCGTCGCTCACCAGCGTGGCAACGCCGCTTGTGGGCGTGTCTGTCCGCGTGATTTTTTTCCGGTGGCAGCCGGAAAAAATCATGCAAATGCACATCAAAATTGCTACCTTACTCATCATCCTTTCAAATTTATGCTGCCTGCCGCCGACTTGTACGTTCTGTAGCCGCGCGCAATGCCGTATGCCAGCATGATTACCCCAAATATGATACGTATCAGCAGGTTTTGGTCGCTTCCCTTATCGTTGTACTCATTGTAGCGAATGAGCATCGGCGTAAACAGCACCAAGTAGGCAATTCCTACGTAGGCAAGCGACATGAACGCCCCCCAAATCAAGCGAAACGATGGCTTCTCCATGTAGATTTCAAGTTTCAGGTTTCAAAATCCGGCTTCAGCTTTTGCCCAAAACTTTAGTAGCATTGAGCAACAAAGTGCAAAGGTAAAAAAAAGTTTTAAATCTGAAAAAGATGTTTGCGCCACTGGGTGCATTTCAAATCGTCGCCCAAGCAATCTTTACGGGATACTTGGGCGACGATTTGAAATGCACCCCATCAGCAAAAAAGCGCTAAACGCTGGCTGCGTCCCAGCCCCCGCAGCTATGGCTTCCGCTCCAGCTGAGCAATGCGCTCAAGCAGATTCTTCATTTCGGCGCTTTGCTCGGCAATAATGCTGCCTTGCTCGGCAATCACGCTTTCTTTTTCGGCAAGGGCGCTTTCTTTTTCGGCAATCCCGCTGTCTTTTTCGGCAATCACGCTTTCTTTTTCGGCAATCACGCCTTCTTGTTCGGCAAGGGCGTTTTCTTTTTCGGCAAGGGCGCTGTTTTGCTCGGCAATCACGCCTTCTTTTTCGGCAAGGGCTTCACGAGCTGCGGCGAGGTTGCACTCCAGCGTGCCGCGGGAGGCCTCCCACATCGCTGCATCCAAATACTTATCGTAGTACGCCAGCTCCTCCCGCGTGTAGGCGCCTACCTCGCAGATGGAGAGGGCCTGCTTTATCTCCTTATCCTCCAGCAGCTCATCCGATACCCC
>JAIRMD010000120.1 GCA_031258915.1 Prevotellaceae bacterium | reverse complement strand
CCTTTTTGGAGGGGCAGCAGCGCGTTCAGAAAGCTGATGAGCAAATTCTTGTGCTCGCCAAATATCTTCTTGAACGGCAAATCGTTTTTGGGGTCTAAGTAGCGTGCCATACGTTTTTTATGTGCTTCTGTTTACGTACCAAATGTAGCCGTAAATGTAGCGATTTTTTGCGTCGCTGCAAAATTTATGGGAGAAGGGGTGCATTTCAAATCGTCGCCCAAGCAATCTTTACGGGATTACTTGGGCGACGATTTGAAATGCACCCAATGGAAACCAGCACCTCCAAACCTTTTTCTCAATTTTTTTTTGCAACTCTATTGCAATAACAAATTATTATTGTAACTTTGTGGCGTTAATCAAAAGCATCTTTTTATGGAAAAGCAAAAGCGAAATACGAAGACAAAAAAAATGGTAATAGACGTGCTGCACCGCGAGGCGGGGGCGCTGTGCCACGCCGACATTGTGCGGCGGCTGGCAGGAGAGAAGGTTGACCGCGTAACCGTGTACCGCATCCTGCAAGGGTTTTTTGACGAGGGCATAGTTCACAAAATATCGGCTGAAAACGGGAAGACGTACTACGCCTTGTGCCACAGCTGCTCGGCCGGGCAGCACGCCGACGACCACGCGCACTTCTACTGCGTGAGCTGCAAAACGGTTTCGTGCCTCGACGCGGTGGGGCCGCCTCCTCAGCTGCCGCAGGGGTATAGCGTGGTGGATGTTTCGTGGTTTATTTCGGGCTACTGCCCTAACTGCCAACCTGCGTAGCGAGAAGTATGCGCATGAAAAGGCTACTTTTTGCCCTCTACGCCCTTACCGCCGCAGCCGCAGCCTTTGCGCAGCCGCCCGACAGCGCAGCGCATACATACGATCTCGACGAGGTAACCGTAACCGGCAGCGCCGCTGCTGCGCGTCGGCAGCTACAGCCGCTCTCCACGCTGCACGCCCCCAAAGACTACGTGATGGAAAACCGAAGCAACAGCCTGATGAACTCTATAGAGAAGCTGCCGGGCGTTAGCGCATTTCAGGTAGGGCAGGGGTTCTCGAAGCCCGTCATTCGCGGGCTGGGCTTCAACCGGCTCGTGGTAACCGAAAACGGCATCAAGCAGCAGGAGCAGCAGTGGGGCACCGACCACGGCTTGGAGCTCGACCAGCACGGCGTGGAGCAGGTGGAGGTGCTGAAAGGGCCTGCCTCGCTACAGCACGGCTCGGAGGCCATTGCAGGCGTTATTGCCATCACCTCGCACGCTTGGCGCGACAGCGACGGGCTTACCGGTGCCGTGCTGCTCAACGGCGGCAGCAACAACCGGCTGCTGGGCGGTTCAGGCAACGTTCACTACCAGAAAAACGGCAAGTTTGTAGAGGCGCGGGCTACCTACCAAAGCTTTGAGAGCTACAGCATCCCCGCCGATTCGTTCACCTACCTCACCTACATCTACCCTGTCCACAACAGGCGGCTCAAGAACACAGCAGGGCGCGAGGCTGATGCCCTGCTACAGGCTGGCCTGCGCACCGGCGACTACGAGGCATCTATGCTGGTGAGCAACGTGCACGAAAAAACGGGATTTTTTGCCGGCGCAAGCGGGCTACCCTTCCTCATCAACATGGACGACAACGGCAGGTACAGGGACATCGGCCTGCCCTACCACAGCGCAAATCACCTGAAAGCCATACTCAACCAAAATCTCAGCCTCAGCAACCGGGGCAAGCTTACCCTCGACCTGGGCTACCAGCACAACCTCCGACAGGAGTACTCGCCGCCGCATACGCACGGCTTTGGCGCTGTGCCCGAGGGCAACCTTGAGGTGGAAATGCGCCTGCAAACCGCCAGCATGAACGCCGCTTGGGAAGGCCGAAGCCCGGCAGGCAGCACCCTCCGCGCAGGCATCAACGCCGAGTACCAGCGCAACCGCGTGGGCGGCTACATGTTCCTGCTGCCGGAGTTTGAGCAGCTCACCGCCGGCGCGTTTGCCGTTGGCCGCATTTCCATTTACGAGGCGCTAACGGCCACTGCAGGGCTGCGCTACGACGGCGGAGCCATGCACGTGCACCCCTACGAGGGGCGTGAGGGGTACTTTGCCGTGCCCGAGCTGCAAAAGCGCGACGGCAGCGCAAGCTTCATGGCGGGCATGGCCTACCAGCCACACCCGGCGTGGGACCTAAAGGCCAACGTCGGTAAGAGCTTCCGGCTGCCCGGCGTGAGCGAGTACGCCTCAAACGGAATTTCGCACACCATGATGCGCTACGAGCAGGGCGACAGCGCACTCCGCGCCGAAGCATCGTACCAGCTCGACCTCCACGCCGGCTTCAAAAGGCGCTGGAGCGATGCCTTTGTCGGCAGCCTGACGGCGGCGGTGAGCCTCTTCGGTAGCTACTCCCCAAGCTTCATATTCCTTAACCCCACCGGCGATTTCTCGCCCCTGCCCGAGGCCGGGCAAACCTACAGGTACGTGCAGTCAAAGGCCTCGCGCTTTGGCGGTGAGGCGGAGGCCGCAGTTGACTTTGCGCGAATTTTCAGGCTCGCGGCGGCGGCGGAGTACGTGCACGCTACCGACGTGGAGAGCGGCTTCCCGATAGCCTTTACGCCCCCGCTAAGCGTTGTTGGCGAGCTGAGCGTGCGGCGGGGCAAGCTGCTGCTCTTTGCCGATAGCCGCGTGGCGCTGGCCTGCCGCTACGCCGCCCCCCAGCGCCGCGTGGCGCGTAACGAGCTCGCAACGCCGGGCTACAGCCTGCTCGACGCCTCGATCACCCTGGGTATACCCGCGCGGAAAGGCAGCCGCTGCGTGGCGACGCTGGCGCTACAAGTGCAAAACATTTTCGACGTGAAGCACTACAAGCACCTGAGCTTCTACCGCAGGCTCAACCTGCCCGAAATCGGGCGCAACTTCTTGCTATCTGTACAAATTCCAATAAATACTTGATTTTTAATTTTTTAAAACAGAAAAAAACGATGAGAACAGTAAAAAAAATTTGTTGCTATGCACACCTCTTGGCGGGCATGGCGTTTGTGGCCGCAGCGTGCAGCAATGACGATAAAGACACCACCGGCCCTGTAATTACGCTGGAAGAGCCGGTGGACGGCGATACGGTTGCCGCAGGCAGCAAGCACGGCGTGCATATTGAGTTTGACCTCGCCGACGAGTCCGGGCTTAACACGTTTAAAATTGACATCCATAGCGGGGCAGGGCACTCCCACGAGAGCCAAGCTAAGGCGGCGGAGACGAGCGATTGGAGCTTCCTGAAGACGTACGATGAGGCAAAGGGGTTGAAGAACCACCACGTCCACGTCCACAGCGACTCCATCTGGGCCAATGCCACCCTTGGCGATTACCACTTCGGCATTTCGGCTACCGACGTGCACGGAAACGAATCGACGGTTTGGCGCACCATCAAAGTAGTTGACCCATCGGAAGCAGGTGAAGAGCATGAGCACAGCCATGACGATGACGACGATGAAGACCACGCGCACGAAGGCGAGTAAATCCTGAATTTCACCATACAAAAAACGTTGGCTTTGGAATTTATACAGATTGACAATTCAGGACTACTCGCTTCATTTTGTGCATAACCGCGTGGGTCAAACATCACGCGGTTATGTTTTTTTATCCCGGAAAATTTTTACTACTACGGGGAAGGCGGATGCTCCGCATTTTCGTAGCGCGGCAGCCCCTGCGGGGCTTGGACGCTTCTTTTCTTTTGCTGAGGTCAGCGGGCTGCTGCTGCCATTTCTTTTTCTTTTTGCTGAGGACTTTGGGGACATCGCGGAACACTGGGGCCGTCGCCCTACAATGCCCTAATGCCGTAAGCTGCATCTTGCGCTCCTAAAAAAAAATTCCGTCGCAAGTGCTTACTTGATAAACCAGTAGCCGCACGGGCTATCCGAAAAGTAGTTTCTGTCGCCAATGTCGCGGCAATCAACAGGGAATATCTTACAGTTGGGCATCCTGAACGATTTATACTTCAAGCATGAGGACTTACCGTCGGCGTCAAACCTCAAGGAGGTGCAGCTGTCGAAAAACAGCCTGCAGCACGCTCCGCACCTCAAGCATTCTCCCCGACGCTTTGCCGTATTTTGCCTGATATACTTTTTGTTGAACAAAAATAA
>JAIRMD010000065.1 GCA_031258915.1 Prevotellaceae bacterium | reverse complement strand
TATCGTCCAACGACCCGCTACTGTTCGCTTTACGCTCTTCCTTGCGCTTCTGCTTATCTTTTCTCTTTTGCTCTTTTTTCTTCTGTACTTCTCTTTTGTTTGATGATATGGCCATTGGTATACTGGTGTTTACGGAGTATAACTTCAAAATTTCTCAGGCAGGTATCGCCGCTGTGTTCAACTTTACATTTTTTGCTTGCGCCACAAAGATACGAAAATAAGTTGAAGTCCTGCCATCATCTTATTTATTTATAGGACGTTTTGAAAATATAGCCTAATTTATGCTTTGAGGTTTGGAAATTCGGAGCCTAAGCGTTAGGCATCACAACCGCTACGCTTGCTTGCCGCACCATTCCCCCACCCAAGGGAGGGTTGAGCTTGGCAAGCTTGACGGTTACCTTTGCAATACTTCCGAAATCGCGCAGCAGGCTACCGGCAATGCGCCCCGCTACGTGCTCCAGCAGCTTGGAGGTTACGAGCATTTCGCGCTGCACCACGCTGTACACATCTTGATAGTTCACCGTACTTTCCAAGCTGTCGGTAGCGGCCGCGCGTGATACATCCACCTCCATGTGCACATCCACAGTGAATTGGCTGCCAATAGCTTGTTCTTCTGCAAAGCAGCCGTGCCGCGCAAAAAATTCCATTCCTTCGAGCGAGATTGTTCCCATTTGCTTTTGCTGTTGTTGAAAGCGCAAAGTAACGAAAAAATTACGGATGTGGATGCAATTACAGGCCACATTTTGCTGTTTTTTTCCCTAAAAAAGCTATGAGGCTGCCTCAAAAGTATTTTTTTGAGGCAGCCTTGCTTTTTATAAGAAAATTTTTTAGCCGGGCAGCAGCGATTACAAAGCAAAAAAAGAGCTATCTTTGCGGTGTTTTTCTGCTATACTGCGTGCGCGCGTTGCCCTACGGGAAATCGCCATTGCTACGCTCACAAGGAAATTCAAAATCCAAAATCCAAAATCTAAAATGCAAAATATCCGCCAACACTTTCCCTTGCTATCGCAAACCCTCAGCGGCAGGCCGCTGGTGTACTTAGACAACGCCGCCACCGCGCAAAAGCCGCAGGCGGTAATAGACACCGTAAACGAGCTGCACGCCTCGCTCAACGGTAATATTCACCGCGGCGTGCACTACATGGCCGAGCAGTGCACCGCTCGCTACGAGGCCGCCCGCGAGAGCGTCCGCGAGTATATCAACGCAGAAAAAGCGTGCGAGGTGATTTTTACGGCAGGCGCTACGGCGAGCATCAACTTGGTGGCGTTTGCGTTTGGCGAGCGCTACGTAAGGGCTGACGACGAAATCGTGGTAACGGAAATGGAGCACCACAGCAACATTGTGCCGTGGCAGCTGCTGTGCGAGCGCAAGGGCGCCACGCTCAAGGTGCTGCCCTTTGCCGATAGCGGCGAGCTGCGCGTGGACTTGCTGCCCGCGCTGCTTTCGCAAAAAACAAAGCTGCTGGCGGTAGCGCAGGTCTCCAACGTGCTGGGCACCGTCAACCCTGTGGACGAAATTGTGCGCGCTGCCCACGCCGCTGGCGTTCCCGTGCTGGTGGACGGTGCGCAGGGCGTGCAGCATGGCCGCGTGGACGTGCAGCGGATGGGCTGCGATTTTTACGCCTTCTCGGGGCACAAAATTTACGGGCCTACCGGCATAGGCGTGCTGTACGCAAAAGAAAAATTCCTCGACGAAATGCCGCCCTACCAGGGCGGCGGCGACATGATAAAGACAGTAACGTTTGCCAAAACTACCTACGCCGACCTCCCCTACAAGTTCGAGGCCGGAACGGCCAACTACGTTGGCGCCATCGGGCTTGGCGCAGCCATTGCGTTTCTCAGCACGCTCGACCCCGCAGCCATGCAGCAGCAGGAGCTACTCCTGCTGCGCCGCGCCACCGAGCAGCTGCAGGATGTGGGCGGCCTTGCCATCTACGGCAACGCTGCGCACAAAAGCAGCATAGCCTCGTTCGCCTTCGGCAACCTTCACCACCTCGACGTTGCGCAGATCCTCGACAAGCTGGGCATCGCCGTGCGCAGCGGCACGCTCTGCGCCGAGCCGGTAATGCAGCACTACGGCCTCACCGGTATGGTACGCGCCTCCTTCGCATTCTACAACACGCTCGACGAGGTACTCGCGCTGACTGAGGGGGTGAAAAAAGCAAAGAAAATCTTGGAGTAGGAGCTTACCTCTACCGGTATGCACCGCCTGTGGCGAAATTACAGAACGAATATCAGCATGTTAATGGCGGCGCGGTTGAAATCTGAAATTTGAAATCTTTGAATCTACTGAGCTTTTGAATCTTTCAGCAGCCGCTCAATATTCTCCACGTAGTCCAGCGAGGCATCAATGGTGAACGCCAGCTCCGGCACCACGCGCAGCTGGTTTTTCACGCGCTTGGCCAGCTCCATCCGGATGCGCCTTTCGTTGAGCGCCGCCTTAGCCTCGGCGGTTTTTTCCGAAGGAAAAATGCTGATGACCACCTTGGCAAAGCTGAGGTCGGGGCTAACCTCCACCCCCATAACGGTGAGCAGCGCCCCGCCGTACATCGCCATTCCCTGACGCTGGATGATTTCGCCTATATCCTTTTGCAGCTGCCGTCCTACTTTGAGCTGTCGAGTTGTTGCCATAGCTTTGAAATGTTGAGTTGTTGAGCTAATTCAGAGCTTCTATGCTCCTTTTGGTGATGATGACCAAGTGCTCCTGATCGTTTATTTTATCGCAGTAGCAGCATTGCAGCAGCACATCTTTTTTTGAAATAACGTTGAACTTGGTGGGTATAGGCTGATGGTTGGTAACGCACATGGGGTTTATGCACTTGGCAATGCCAACGATGGCGTCGGGCAGCTCCACCGTGCGCTTTTCCATCACCTCGTAGCCTTTGATGATGTTGAACTTTGCCTGCGGCGCTACCAGCGCGATACGGTTCATTTCGTCGTCGGCAAAAAAGCGGTCGGCAACCTTGATGATAGCCTTTGTCCCAAGCCGCTTACTCTCGAGGTTGTTGCCCAGCGTGAGCTGGCTTTTGCAGCGGTTGAGCGACAAAATTTCTACCACCTTAAACAAGTTGCCCGACGGAATATGGTCTATAACCGTACCATTTTTTATGGCGCTTACCTTGAGCTGTTTTTCTTCTTTCATTAGATTTCAGATTTTAGATAACGTGAAGTTAGCTGCTAAACACCTATAACACCTAAACTCCCAGCAGCTTGCAAATTGCGGCCATTCGCGCAAAAACGCCGTTTCCGGCTTGGGCAAAGTAGTATGCTTTGGGGTTGCTGTCCACGTCGGCGCTTATTTCGTTGACGCGGGGCAGAGGGTGCAGAATTTTTACGTTGGGCTTGGTGCTGTGGAGCATTTTGTTGTGGAGCACGTACACGTTTTTCACCCGCTCGTACTCCATGGGGTCAAGGAAGCGCTCGCGCTGCACCCTCGTCATGTAGATGATGTCGGCCTCGCCGATATTTTCGGCGAGGTCGGTGTGCTCCTCGTAGGCAATGCGGCGGCTATCGAGTAGCTGCTTGTACTCCTTCGGCATGGCAAGCTCCTGCGGCGCAATGAAGTTGAAGTGCGCGTTGAACAGGCTCAACGCCTGCAGCAGCGAGTGCACCGTGCGGCCGTACTTGAGGTCGCCCACCATGGCGATGTTGATGCCGTCGAGCTTACCCTGCGTTTTGTGGATAGAGTAGAGGTCGAGCAGCGTTTGCGTAGGGTGCTGGTTAGCGCCGTCGCCGGCGTTGACGATGGGTACGCACGAAATCTCGGAGGCGTACCGCGCCGCGCCCTCAAGCGGGTGGCGCATCACAATGAGGTCGGCGTAGTTGGCCACCATCATGATGGTATCCTTGAGCGTTTCGCCCTTGCTGATGCTGGTGCTGCTGGCATCGGAAAAGCCGATGATGCGCCCCCCCAGCCGGCTGATGGCCGTTTCGAAGCTCAGGCGCGTGCGCGTGGACGGCTCAAAAAACAGCGTGGCAATAACCTTCCCGCTGAGCAGGGGCTGGTTGGGGTTGACCTCAAACTCGGCAGCGCGCTCCAGCGCTTGCAGAATATCCTGCTTGGAAAAATCGGTAATGGAAACTAAGCTTTGCATTTTTTCTCAACGGTTCAACAGCTATGGCGTTCAAATTGCTCGGCCTGCAAGCTTCAAAAAAACAGGAGCCGCTGGCCAGCCCGCAAAGGTAAGCATAATTTCAGGATTTGACGGCCATGAGCTGGCTTTTTTTTTTACGCAAGCACCCCCACCTGTTTTTCAGCATCGCTATGCTGCACGCAGGGTGGCGCTTCCCCGTAGGGGAAGCATATCAATAGAAAAAATGTCGGCCACCGGCATCCCCCGTTCCCCGTAGGGGAACAACATCAATGCCAGGCGTTTTTCTGTTGACGTTGTTCCCCTACGGGGAACGGGGACGCATCATACGCTTTTTCTACTGATATGAATGCCCTAAA
>JAIRMD010000012.1 GCA_031258915.1 Prevotellaceae bacterium | reverse complement strand
CTTTTGGGGCAGCGCAAGCGGTACGGGCAAACTGCTTGCCGCGCAGCTACCGTGCGGGAAAGCGGTATGTTGGTTAGCGTTCAATTGAGGTAGGCGTTAAAAAAATTAGGCGTTACTTTACTTAGCAGCCGCAAAGGTAAGAATTTTCTTTGAACAACCAATTTTTTCTAAAAAAAAACGGCGCGTTTTTACCCAAGCTGCATTTTTTTTATTGATCGGATGGCGCAAAGCCGTAGAAACGTACGGTGCGCGTTTCTACGGCAACAGCTTACTCATTCCCTACAACGGCGGTGTCGAACAGCTTGACGTAAGGCTCAAACAAATACAGCTTATTTCGCTGAGCGCCGGTTATTTCCTTCAGCACGCCGGCCCTTTCCAAGTCATTTATCAAGTTATAGGCTGTTTGGGGCGCTTTGCTAATGAGGCTGATAGCTTCGGCAACCGAAACAACCGGTTTTTTGTACAGGTAACCCAACAATATTCTTGCATCTGCGCCGCGCTTGCCAAACTTATCGGTCTGCATCTCAATCGATTGCTTTAGCTGCATGATTTTCTCCAACGTAGCAACCCCTATTTGAGCAGTTTCTACTATTCCCGTCAGGAAAAATTTCAACCACTGCGCAATATCGTTGTCCGCTCGCACCTGCATAAGGCTATCGTAGTACAGCTGCCTGTTTCGCTCAAAAAAATCGGACAAGTAAAGAATCGGCCGCTTTAAAATCCCCTTACTTACCAGATACAGCGTTATGAGCAAACGCCCCGTACGGCCGTTGCCGTCCAGAAAAGGGTGAATAGTTTCAAACTGATAGTGAATGAGCGCTATTTTAATCAAATCCGGAATATTGTCGCTCTGGTCATGGGCAAAATACTCAATATCGGACATAAGATCCGGTATTTCCGTGTGAACGGGTGGAACAAAAATGGCGTTGCTGAGCGTTGTCCCGCCAATCCAATTCTGGCTTTTCCGGTACTCTCCGGGGTACTTGTGCTGTCCGCGCACGCCTCGCAGCAAGATTTTGTGCGCCTGCTTAATTAGGCGGGCAGAAAAAGGCAACGCTTGAAGCATGGCAACCGCCTCATTCATAGCGGTAATATAGTTCTGCACCTCTTTCCAGTCGCTTCGCTTTTCGGCGGAAATTTCCGATTCGTTCAAAAACGTTTCCTCCATTTTTGTTTGCGTCCCCTCAATTTTCGACGATTGCGTAGCTTCTTTAGCGATGTGCACCTGAATAAACATGTCTATATCAACATATTCTGAGTACATATCCAAACGTCCGAGGCACCCGTCTGCTTTGCTCAACAAGGCTATAACCGGCATGTTGTCAATTGTCCACTGCCGCTTTAGCATCGTTGGGTGAAAACTTTTGTAACCTCCTTGGCTAACGTATTTTCCTGCCTTAAATTCTTTCATTTCTATTTTTACGACTAAAAGATAGGACAAAGGTAATGTATTTTCTCTTATTCTAAAAACAGGGGGCAAAATTAGAATAAGAATTCTCTTATTCTAAAAACAGGGGTAAAATTAGAATAAGCATTTTTTCCACCTTCGGAAAATGTGCAAAACCGTACAAACTCTTCGCTTCCCCTCAAATAATTTCGCCAGCCCACAGCCTGTCTAAGAATATTTTCCAGGGTAGGATAAGCACGCTGCCCGCAAGGCGGGGTAATGGGTCGTTGCTTACCAGAATAGCCTTTTTTACGGCGTACTCTTCGGTAAAAGCTTTTAGCCCCCGTAGATGCCTTCCGGAAGCCTGCTCGGTGGCTTTTACCTCGATAGCTACTTCGTGGTCGCCAAGCACAAAATCAACTTCCAGCTGCGAGGCCGTGCGCCAGTAGTAAATAGGGTATTCGCTTTCGGAGTAGCGGCTGTGCGCGTATATTTCCTGATAGATAAAATGCTCAAACGCTTTGCCGAACAGCTCCGTTCCCTGCGCTATGCAGCCTCTGCCGAGCAAATTGTTGGCAATGCCTACATCAAACAGGTAAAACTTCGGGGCAGCAATCACCCGCCGCTTGGGGCGCTTCCGAAAAGAGGGCAGATACCTCCCAATCAGCGTATCTTCCATAATCTGAAAGTACTCCTTTACCGTTGTGATGCTCACGCCGCAGTCGGAGGCAATGTTGGTGTAGTTAACCATTTCGCCGTTTGTGAGCGCCGCAACTTCAAGGAAGCGGGCAAAAACTCCTGCGTCCCGCAGGCGCGCTTCGGCGGCGATTTCGTCGCGCAAGTAGCTGCCAACGTATGCCGCAATCATTCTTTGGGGGTTGGCTGCGTCGTAGTGGCGGGGCAAAAGGCCGTTGTTGATTGCCCGCGCTAAATTAAATTCGGGTATTTCGGCGCTGACAAGCGGATACAGCTCGTAGCGTAGCGCCCGGCCGCCCAGTAAATTTGCGCCCGACCGAAGGATTTTTCGCGGGCTTGAGCCGCTAAGGATAAACCGCACGCCGTGGTTGCTCATCAGCCAGTGCACTTCGTTGAGCAGGCCCGGTATTTGCTGTATTTCGTCAACGATTACAGGCGTTGTGCTTAGGTTTGCCAAAACGGTTTCGCGGAGAATATCCGGCTTTGCGCTCAAGCGCCTATACTCACTCGAAATTAGCAAGTCAAACCATAGCGCATCGGGAAAAAGCGCTTTCAAAAGCGTGCTTTTTCCGGTTTGCCGCGCACCCCACAAAAAGAGGCTTTCTTGTCCGGAGCCTGAGAATAGCTGCTTCCTGCCGTACATACCTGTCGCTTTTTTAAAATTACATGATAATCTAAGGCGTAACTTTGAAATATCATGATAATTCAAAGTTGACTCGGCTGCAAAGATACAAAATTCGGGCGTACAAAATGGTTGGCATTAATCCTTAATTGTTCCCTATAAGGAGCATTATCCGATCTCTTCAATTCTTGGTATTTTTACGATAAACTGCTCGCCTTTCACGTCGTTTACCAGCTCAATGTTTGGCTGTAACTCCAAAGACCGCCTTAACCCAGATCCTAATCCACTGAAAGGCAGCGTGTTTACTCCAAAGGCAACCATCAGGTTGTTGCGGATGAGAGGGTTTCCGTATTTTACTTCATCTACTGTCAGGTTGTTAGGCAGCTTGCCCGGGCTAATGATTTCTACCCGGTTGTCAAAGATGAGGATCCTAATAGGAGCATTCTTAAAGTAGTCACGGTGCAGCAGCGCGTTTTGAAGAATTTCTTCCAGCGCTATTTGCGATATTTCCAAAATGCCGATGGAGTTAAAGCCCTGCCCCTGCTGGGCGTGGCGCAGGCTGCTCTTCAAAAACATCATCCCCTGCTTAAAGAGCTCGGGAATGGTGCCCCGCAAATCCTCCGGCTTGCTGCGGTATTGCAGCGCCGAGAGGCTGTTTCCAAAGAAAGAAACAACCTTAACCGTTAGCGCAGGCTTTACCGCCTGCGGTTCTCTGCCAAAAAACAGCAGCCCGGCTAAGGTAGCCTTACCGCCTCGCGTTACCCTTTTTGCCTTTAGCGCCTCTTCGTAGGTCAGCCCTTTCTCCCGGAAGCTGCGCTTAAACTCTCGCTTGAAGTACTCGGCGAATAGCCACTCGTCAATATCGTCAATGCTTGTGCCGTAGACCTCCATTTCGTCGGCCAGCAAGCTGCCGCTCTGCTGAAAAAGCCGTGCTATTTCAGCGTTGTCGGTTAGCTTTCTTTCTTTGGAGTTGGACATGGCTATCATTTCGGCAGCAACTTTATCCTCGTCCAGCTCCTGCTTGAGCTGCATCGTGCTGGTTTCGCCCCCGCGAATAATGTCTAACAGCTCTGTTGCATCCATAGCACTTCCCTTTTTGTTTATGTCGCATGATATTTTTGACGTAAAAATACGGCAAAGATACAAAATTAGCGGCAATATATTTGCCGTGCGCATTTTTTATTTCATTTTCCATTCTTACGGTAGCGGCAGCGGGAGGCTACTGTCGTTGGCGGCGCTGCCGCCTTCGCTAAGCCGGTTGAGCTGCTCTACGTACTCGCGCGTGTTGTACAGGCGGGGCACCTTGTTCTGCCCGCCGAGCTTGCCGCGCTGGGTCATCCAGCGGTAGAAGGTGCCGGAGGCGAGGCTGCGCACGATGGGCATGTTGAGGGTGGTGTTGCATTTTCGCTTGGCCTCGTAGTCGGAGTTGGCGGCGCAAAGCGCCTGGTCGAGCAGGGTGGCGAATACGGCGAGGTCGGCCGGTGGCTGCTCAAACTCAATAAGCCACTCGTGCCCGCCCTTTTCGTCGCCGCGCATGAAGACCGGCGCCACCGTGTAGTCCCTGATGCTGGCGTTGGTGGCAGCGCAGGCGGTGCGCAGCGCATTTTCGGCGTTATCTACCACCAGCTCCTCGCCAAATACGTTGATGTAGTGCTTGGTGCGCCCGGTGATTTTTACTTTGTGCGGGAAGAGCGAGGTGAACTCCACCGTGTCGCCAATTACGTAGCGCCACAGGCCGCCGTTGGTGGTAATCACCATAGCGTAGCTTACGCCCATTTGCACGTCGGCAACGGTGCGGCACGTGGGGCTTGCCGAGCCGAACTCGGACATGGGTATGAACTCGTAGAAGATGCCGTAGTCGAGCATGAGCAGCATGCTGCTGTCGCCCAAATCGTCCTGAATGGCGAAGAACCCCTCGGAGGCGTTGTAGGTTTCGAGGTAGCGCATGTCGGGCGAGGGGATAATGTCGCGGAACTGCTCCCGGTAGGGGGCAAAGCTAACCCCGCCGTGCACGAAGAGCTCCAGCTGCGGCCATACTTCGAGCAGGTTGCTCTTGCCGGCGTAGCGCAGCAGGTAGCGCATCAGCACTAAGTTCCACGAGGGCACGCCGACGAACTGCACCACGTTTTCGCTGAGCGTTTCCTCCGCTATCCGCCTCACCTTCTCCCCAAAGTCGGCAATGAGCGCCACCTCCCGGCTGGGCGTGCGCACCAGCTCGGTAATGAGCGGCGCGTTTTCGATAAGGATGGCCGACAGGTCGCCGCAGTAGGTGCTGGCGCCAATGCTCACCACCTGATGGCTTCCGCCAAGGGTCAGCCCTTTGTTGGTGAGGATGTTGCTGTCGGGGTAGCGGTTGAGGTAAAAGGTCAGCACGTCCTTTGCGCCGCGGTAGTGGCAGCTGTCTAACGAGCACTGCGGCACGGGGATGAACTTGCTCTTCTCGGTGGTGGTGCCGGATGACTTGGCAAACCACTTTACCTCCTCGCTGCACAGCACGTTGCCCTCGCCCTGCATCATGCGCTCAATGAGCGGGCGGAGGTTGCCGGAGTGGTGCAGCGGGACGCGCTGCTGGTAGGCCTCAACGCTCCTTATTGACGAAAAATCGTGCTGCAGGCCAAACTCCGAATCTTGCGACCTCTCTACGCTTTGCAGCAGCTGGCGCTCCTGCGCCGCCGCCGGGTTTTTGCGGAAGCCGTCTATCTCCGTCAGGCGGCTCTTGAACATTAAGTTAAATATGGAATTTATAAAGGACATGTTGCGTTGCTTCTGTTTACTTTTTCAGCCTTCGAGCTGCTTGAGCTGCTCTTCGATGGAGGCGATTTTGGCTTCGGCGTCGCGCTGCTTTTTGCGCTCCAGCGCCACGATGTTTTCGGGCGCACCGGCGGTGAACTTTTCGTTGCCCAGCTTTGCCTGCACGCCGGCGAGGAACTTCTTGAAGTGCGCCAACTCGCTCTCCAGCTTTTTGCGCTCCTCCGCTACGTTGGCCATGCTGCCGAGGGGCACGTAAAATTCCGTTGTTTGCACCAGAAACGAGGCGCACCGCTTCTCCGTAATTTCCTCTACGCCTACAACCTGCGAAACATTTGCCAGCCTGACGGCGATAGCTTCGGTGGCGGGCGAGGCTTCTCCCCTCACCAAGAGCTTGAGCGGCTCCCTGCCCGGTATATTTTTTTCCTTGCGGATGCTGCGGATGCCGGTAACCACCTGCTTTGCCTGCTCAAAGCTGCTCAGCGTTTCTTCGTCAAACTCCCGTGCGCGGGGTTGCAGCGCCGTCATGATGCTCTCGCCCTCTGCGCGGTTGGCGAGGTTTTGCCACAGCTCCTCCGTGATGAACGGCATGAAGGGGTGCAGCAGCCGCAGCATGGCGTCGAAGATGTTGAGCGTTGCGCCGTACGTTTTTTTGTCCATTGGCCGCCCCTGCTGCGGCTTGACGATTTCGAGGTACCAGCCCGAGAATTCGTCCCAGTAGAGCTTGTATAGCTCCATGAGCGCCTCCGAGAGGCGGTACTTTTCAAAGTTGTCGGCTACGCTCAGCAGCGTTTTGGCCATGAGCGCCGCAAACCACTCCACCGCCACCCGCGCGTGCTCGGGCTGCGGCTCGGCATCGCTCGGCGCCCACCCCTTTATGAGGCGGAACACGTTCCATATCTTGTTGCAGAAGTTGCGCCCCTGCTCGCACAGGCTTTCGTCAAAGGGCAGGTCGCTTCCGGCGGGCGAGGCGAGCAGCATGCCCAGCCGCACGCCGTCCGCGCCGTACTTCTCTATCAGCGCAATGGGGTCGGGCGAGTTGCCCAGCGACTTCGACATTTTGCGCCCCTGCTTGTCGCGCACAATGCCGGTAAGGTAAACGTTTTTGAAGGGGTATCCGCCCGCCCACTCGTATCCGGCAATGATCATGCGGGCAACCCAAAAGAACAGGATTTCGGGGGCGGTAACGAGGTCGGCGGTGGGGTAGTAGTACTGCAAGTCGTTGTTGGGGTCGGCCTCCGGGTGGCCGGGCACGCTGGGGTCGAACACCGAGACAGGCCACAGCCACGACGAAAACCACGTGTCGAGGCAGTCCTCGTCCTGCCGCAGGTCGGCGAGCGCGAGCTGGGGGTTTTTGGTTTTTTCGCGCGCCAAAGCGAGCGCCTCCTCCTCCGTCTCGGCCACCACCACGCCGCCCTGCGGCAGGTACCACGCCGG
>JAIRMD010000256.1 GCA_031258915.1 Prevotellaceae bacterium | reverse complement strand
AGTACGACCTTGCAAACACCACGCGCTGCGCCGACGGCTTTCCGGTAACCATGCAGCGACCGGCCTCCTGCCTGCCGTTGCGCGGGATACAGCGAATGGTAGCTTTCGTTTCTTCCTTTACCTTTTCTTCGGTTTCGGGCGTGCCGTCCCAGTGCGCCATCACGAAGCCGCCTTTCTCTATCTGCTCCTTGAACTCGCCGTAGGTGTTCGCCTCAAAGGTGTTCGCGGCGCGGAATTTTTTTGCCTTTGCAAAAATATTTTCCTGTATTTCGTCCAGCAGCGACAGCACGTAGGCGGCAACGTTTTCCTGCGGCAGCACCTGCTTTTGCAGCGTATCGCGGCGTGCCACCTCTACCGTGCCGTTTTGCATGTCGCGCGGCCCAATGGCGAGGCGCACCGGCACTCCCTTGAGCTCGTACTCGGCAAACTTAAAGCCCGAGCGCACGTTGTCGCTGTCGTCGTACTTTACGGTAACGCCAAGCGCCTCGAACTGCCGCTTTAGTTCGCTTGCCTTGCCGGAGATAGCCGCCAGATCGTCGGCGCCCTTGTAGATGGGCACGATGACCACCTGTAGCGGCGCCAGCTTGGGCGGCAGCACCAGCCCGCTGTTGTCGCTGTGCGCCATGATGAGCGCCCCCATCAGGCGGGTGGATACGCCCCACGAGGTTGCCCACACGTACTCCTGCTTACCCTCCCTGCTAAGGTACTGCACGTCGAACGCTTTGGCAAAGTTTTGCCCCAGAAAGTGCGACGTGCCCGCCTGTAGCGCCTTGCCGTCCTGCATCAGGGCTTCTATGCAGTAGGTGTCCTCGGCGCCGGCAAAGCGCTCGCTCGCCGTTTTTTTGCCCACGAGCACGGGCATCGCCAAAAAGGACTCGGCAAAGTCGGCGTACACGCCTATCATCTTTTCGGTTTCCTCTATTGCCTCCTCGCGCGTGGCGTGCGCCGTATGCCCCTCCTGCCACAGAAACTCGGCGGTGCGAAGGAACAGGCGCGTGCGCATCTCCCAGCGCACTACGTTTGCCCACTGGTTGACCAGAATAGGCAGGTCGCGGTACGACTGTATCCACCCCTTGTAGGTATTCCAGATGATGGTTTCGGAGGTAGGGCGCACGATGAGCTCCTCATCGAGCTTGGCCTGGGGGTCTACCACCACGCCCTTGCCGTCGGGCGAGCTCATCAGGCGGTGATGCGTAACCACGGCGCACTCCTTGGCAAACCCCTCCACGTGCTCCGCCTCACGGCTCAAAAACGACTTGGGAATGAACAGCGGGAAGTACGCATTTACGTGCCCCGTATCCTTAAACATTTTGTCGAGCGCCGCCTGAATTTTTTCCCAAATGGCGTACCCGTACGGCTTGATAACCATGCAGCCCCGCACCGCCGAATTTTCGGCCAGCCCCGCCTTTACCACTAAGTCGTTATACCATTGCGCGTAATTGTCTGATATACTGGTTACTTCTTTTGCCATTCTTACTTTTTAATACTATTTTCTTGCCTTTAGAATTATTCTTTTGTACATTTGCAACATAAGTAACATAAGTAAGTAACATAAGTTGCTGCATAAGTTGAGCGTCATGCATCGGTGGACAGATACTTTTGCTGCCTGCAAAGGTAGTAATTTAAACGAATACAGCAAAAAAAATTAAAAACGAGTAACCATGAAGTACAAATTGCATACAGCTTTTTTTAGCCTTGCCGCATGTTGCCTATCCTTTCAGGGAGCCGCCGCGCAAGACGACCTGTACTTTAGCCCCAAGCGACAGCGGGAGCTTGATAGGCAGCAGGCCGAGCGCCGGGCAAACGAGGCGAGCATTTTTGGGCTAAAGCGCGGCTACGAGCAGGAGCCGCAGCCACAGAACGACAGCTACTCCGAGAGCTGGGGCGACGTTGACTCGCTGGGAACCCACCCCAACAGCAAAATTTACGAGCTGCGCCGCAGCGACGAATCCTACGGAAGCGAGCGCGAGGAAGACGACAGCTACGCCGCCCGCCTGCGCTACGACGACCCCACGTACATAGTGTACGCGCGCGACCCCTACTGGTACGACACGTGGTGGAGATACCCCTACGCAGGCTTCTACGGCACGTGGTACGACCGCTGGGGATGGGGATTAGGATGGGGATACCCATACTACGGATACGGCTGGGGACACGGATACGGCTGGGGATACCCCTACTACCACCACTACTGGGGATACTACCCCTCGTACTACTGGAGAGGACACCACGCGCACTACGCCAACGTAACGTACGGGCAAAGGACGGGCAGCATGTCCGGAACCAACCGGGGCACAGGCTACACATCGAGCAGAGGCAGCACAGGAGGAAGGTTGGCTGTGCCCAACAACGGCATGAGCTATCGGGGAGTGCAGGGTCGCGGCAGCAGCAGCAGCGCAGCCGCTTCCCAGCCATCGGTGCAGGTGCCTCAGCAGCAGGAGAGCAAGGCTGCTACTACTTACCGCAGGATAGTAGGCAGCGGAGGCAGCACGGCTACACCGACAGAGCAGCGCAGCAGCACTCGCAGCAGCGGTAGCAGCAGCAGCTATAGCGCCCCCTCTCGATCGAGCAGCAGCAGCAGCGGCGGTAGCTATGGGGGATCCTCCCGATCCTCCTCCAGCAGCGGCGGCGGTAGCCGTGGGTCTTCCTCAGGCAGAAGGTAAGCCGACAACAGTACGAACAAACACATTTACAATACTTTAGCATTAATGATATGATAAAAAAAGTATGCTTTTTTGCTGCCGCATCGCTTTGCCTTGCGGGCAGCAGCTTTGCCCAGAATGAATTGGAAGGGCTGCGATTTTCGCGAGCTGCGCACCTTGGCACGGCGCGATTTGCCGCCATGGGAGGCGCATTTACGGCGCTTGGCGGCGATGCCGGCGCGATAGCTTTCAACCCGGCAGGCATTGGCGTGTACCGCTCCGGCGAGTTTACCATCACAGGAAATTTGCTGCACGCAGGTACAGATGCCACCTACATGGGCATAAAATCTAACGACTACCGCTACAACTTCGGCCTGTCGAATCTGGCTTCCGTTGGCGTGTACCGCTTTGGCGACGACGAGGGGCTGGTGAGCCTCAGCTTTGGCTTTGCCTTTAACAAAACCAACAACTTTGCGCAGCGCTACACCGCTGTAGGCCAATACCAGAGCGGAAATACCTACATGGACTACTTTGCCCTGTGCGGAATTAACGACGGAAACCTACCCGATAACTTGGGCAACGATGAGGCATACATGGCTTACCAAACGTACCTGATTAACTACGATACTACATTCAACGAGTATTGTCCGTTGCTGGCAGACGGAGACCAAACGCGAACCCAGCAGTACACCGAGCTGGATGGCTCGCTGTCCACCTACGATTTCAGCTTTGGGGGGAACGTGAGCAACGTGTTTTACTTTGGGCTTGGCGTTGGCATCAGCGCTGTGGAGTTCAGCGAGAGCAACACGGCGTCGGAGTATGCGAGGGAAGGCAACGGGTCGGACTTTCGGAGCTTTTCTTACAACAAAAAGTACGCGCAGAGCGGCGTAGGCTACAGCTTTAAGCTTGGCGCTATCGCGTGGCCGTTTGCCAACGCCGACATTCTAAACGGGCTACGGCTCGGGGCGGCCGTTCACACGCGAACTTTCCTTAACATGAACGACGAGTACAGCGCCAGCATTAACTCCTACTTTACAACCAGACAATCCGAAAAAGCATGGATAAACCCTAACAAGTTTTTTTACGGCATCGAAACGCCTACGCGCCTGATGGCAGGCATAGCGTACGTATTTGGAGGCTCAACCCTCGACGACTGGCGCGGCATTCTTAGCGCAGACTACGAGTACGCAGACTACTCCGCCATCAAGCTGCGCGAAGAGAGCGACTCACCCGCCCTCAGCCCCAGCGACCCGAACTTCAGCACGTCCAACGCCAACATTGCAAATTTTCACAAGAGCACCCACAACATGCGCCTTGGCGGAGAGCTGGGCTACAAAAAACTTGCCTTCCGGCTCGGCTACGCCTACTACGATAACCCGTACACCAGCAAAGCAGGCAAGGACGGCACGGTAAACATCTTTTCGGGGGGCGTGGGGTTCAAGGTAACCTCCATCCTCAACGTTAGCTTTGCGTACAGCCTTGCCACCCAAAAAGATAAGGAGTACATGTACTACGCCGAGAGCCAAGTTGCAGGTTATCCCAACGTTATATCCGAAGAAAAGGCATACGACATATCCCAAAGTAACTTCTTCATTTCGCTGGGGTGGAGGTTTTAAGCTATTTTCGGGAGCGGACAGCGCCGCTGCTTTCAGCAATGCACCTCTTGATGACCGTTACCGCTTCCGGCCCTTCGTTGAACAACAAATCCAAAATGCTAAGGTAGGGGACAAAGCCGAATTTTTTGGAGAAAACCTGATAGTATTTTGCCGCTGCAAAGGCGCTATCGCGCTTCCATGCAGGGTTTTTTGGGCTAATGCTTTGGCGGAGGTCAACCACGTCGGTTACGGTTTTTCGGTAGGCATCGGTCGGCAGGATTTCTGCGCAAATTCCAACCAAATCGCACATCAGGCGGGTTATGGCCATGTTGAGGTCGAACAAAAACGCTTCGCGCCGCCTGAAAAAAGGCTCAATATCGTCGGCGTAGTGCATGAAAAAAGGCGACGCGCTGTACGCCGCCACGAGCGAGCGCCAGTGTGTGCGCTGCCACGGCAGGCGGTAGTCAATGCGCACATCGCGGATGGGCATTTTTTTGCCGTGCACCTTTTCTACCGGCACCGACAGCTGCAGCGCACCGTTGGCGCCAAGAATTTCGCAGCGCGTGCGGTAGGTTTGCTTGAGGTAATGCTCGTGCGCCTCAATGAAAACCCGCTCGCAGGATGCTACTGCGCAAAAATATTGCACCGGCGCAAAGTAGGCGGAGGAGAGGAAGCTATTCAAATTTAATTCAGCAATACAGCAGCCGCTTATGGCTACTGCCGCGCAAATATAGCATATTTTTT
>JAIRMD010000095.1 GCA_031258915.1 Prevotellaceae bacterium | reverse complement strand
AGCGGCTCGGCGTTGAGCAGCGTGCTCAGCGCCGGCTGCATGTCGTTGTAGTCAACCACCGCCTGCGCGTAGGGTATGGATTTAAAGGCAACGTACTTGCGCGTGGTCAAGTTGAGCGTACAAAAGCAAAGCTCCTCCAAATCACCCTGAATGGATAAGTGTAAGGCATCGCTGCTATGCGCGCTAAAAGTGCTGTCTGTGGCTACAAGAGGCGTGTACATTTTTTTTTCGCTTTAAACCCTGCAAATTTAGTGAAAAATTTTGTATTTGCCGCCTTCTCGCAAGCAGCTCTGCGGCTATGCAGTAGCTGCCATGCGGCCTTTGAGCCTTTGCCTCGGGGTGCGTTTGAGTAATTCGGATTTTTTCTTTACCTTTGTCAGGGTAAACAATGCGATACGCACGGTACACACATTTCACGCTATGAAAAGGCAACCATTGCTACGCCACTCATCAACCATGAGCCTTGGCGATATTCTGCTGGCATCGATGCGCCGCAACACGCGCGAAACGGACATGCTGCGGCGAGCCTACATACTGGGGCTGTGGGAGGACGTAGCGGGCAAAAGCATAGCAGCGCACACGCAGCAGCTGTTCCTGAAAGATAAGAAGCTGCTCGTGGAGCTCAGCTCATCGGCGGCTCGCAGCGAGGCGCTCATGCTGCGCAGCGAAATAGTGAGGCGTATCAACGAGCAGGCGCAGGAGCAAATTGTCAGCGAGCTGATATTGCGGTAAAAAAAAATTCTTAAATAAAACAAATTCTTAAATGTGCTATGTACATCGCAATAGCAGGTAACATCGGCAGCGGCAAAACTACGCTCGCCGGCCTTTTATCAAAACACTACGGGTGGAAAGTTCAGTATGAGGATACTGAAGATAATCCTTACCTGTACGATTTTTATTCGGACATGCAGCGCTGGTCGTTTCACCTGCAGGTGTACTTCCTTGGGCGGCGCTTCAGGCAAATTGTAGAGCTTCAAAAAAACAAGGATGACGTTGTGCAAGACCGCACCATCTTTGAGGATGCCTACATTTTTGCAGCCAACCTGCACGCCATGCAGCTCATGTCGAACAACGACTACGCCACCTACATAGACCTTTTTGAGCTGATGAGCTCGCTGATAGCGCCCCCCGATTTGCTCATCTACCTTCGCGCGTCGGTGCCTACGCTGGTGCGGCAAATCCAGCGGCGCGGGCGGGAGTACGAGGCAGGGATACGCTTAGATTACCTCAAAAACCTGAACGACCGCTACGAGGAGTTTGTACAGTCGTACTCCGGCCCCAAGCTGATTGTGGATGTGGACGAAATCAACTTTTCGGACAACCTGGGGGACTTGAGCGAGGTGGTAAGCAAGGTAAATGCAGCTATTAACGGCCTTTTTTAGCAAGCAAAGCGGTATATGCTGACGATATGCGATAGCGAAACGAAAGGCTTTTTTGTGATGTTTCCATTTTTTTCGAGCGAAGAAAAAGAGCACATCATCCGCAGTACCCATAGCGTCAGCTATAAGAAGGGCGAAACTGTTTTTAGCGAGGGCGAGCCGCCCGCAGGCCTTGCGTACCTCTCCTACGGAAAGGTGAAGGTTTGCAGGAAAGGCGTTTTGGGCAAAGAGCAGATAGTACGCCTTGTTCCGGGCTGTAGCCTTCTTGGGTTTCGTGCGCTGTGCGCGGGCGAGCTTTATCAAGCTTCGGCAAAAGCCATTGAGCCGTCGCTGGTTTGCACCGTTGAGAGGGGGTGCTTTTTGTCGCTCATGCAGGCCAACAGCGCCTTTGCCCTGTCTGTGCTGCGTCATGCTTCGCGCGTTCTTGGCCTTGCCGATTTGCGCATGGCGGCGCTCCTGCAAAAGCACGTGCGGGCACGCCTGGCCGACTCGCTGCTGCTGCTGGCCGACACCTGCGGCATGGAGGATGACCGCCAAACGCTTTGCGGCCAATTTTCCCGCAGCGACCTGGCCAACCTCTCCAACATGACCACCCCCAACGCTATCCGCACCCTCTCTACCTTTCAGCGCGAAGGCTTGCTAAGCTTCAGCAGGTGCACCATTCGCCTGCTCAACATCCCGGCTATTTGCCGCATCAGCAAGCACGGGTAGCAGGCGCTACGGGGGGCTAAGTTTTTTTTTGAAGCAATACTTTTTTTGGGCTTACTTTTTTTTGATGCCTTATACCGAAGAAATGAAACCATACCTCGACTTACTTCAGCACATTCTGGACAACGGCACTCGAAAGTCCGACCGCACCGGCACAGGAACCCTAAGCGTTTTTGGCTACCAGATGCGCTTTGATTTGCAAAAAGGCTTTCCGCTGCTTACCACCAAAAAGGTGCACCTGCGCTCCATCATTTACGAGCTGCTGTGGTTTTTGCAGGGCAGCACCAACATCGGGTACCTGCACGACCACGGGGTAACCATCTGGGACGAATGGGCAGACGCAGGCGGCGATTTGGGGCACATCTACGGGTACCAGTGGCGCAGTTGGCCGGCACCCGACGGGCAGCGCATCGACCAGCTTGCGCAGGTGGTGAGGTCGGTAAAGGAAAACCCCGATTCGCGGCGGCACATTGTGAGCGCATGGAATGTGGCCGACATCGGCAGCATGTCCCTGCCGCCGTGCCATGCTTTGTTTCAGCTCTACGTGGCCAACGGCAGGCTCTCGTGCCAGCTCTACCAGCGCAGCGCCGACACGTTCCTGGGCGTACCGTTCAACATCGCCTCCTACGCCCTCCTTACCATGATGGTGGCGCAGGTGTGCGGCCTGCAGCCCGGCGAATTTATCCACACGCTGGGCGATGCCCACATCTACCTCAACCACATGGAGCAAGTCAAAACGCAGCTCCGGCGCAGCCCACGCGCGCTGCCCTCAATGGAAATAAACCCCGCCGTAACTTCCATTTTTGATTTCGAGTACGACGATTTTACGCTCAACCGCTACGATCCCTACCCGGCAATAAAGGCAGACATTGCGGTGTAAGCGGTTTTTTTTGGCTGTAAGCCATTGAATTTCAAAGAAATGCAAAACAAAACAAAAGTTTAACCTTTTCTTAACAGATGCTGCGCAGCATTCGCTTGAAAAAATGTATAACTTTAGCGCGTGAATGGTATGAAACGTTTTTCGTATCGGTAAAACATGAACCACCAAAATTTCTTAAAAGAAAAACATCATGAAAAAAATTATTTTAGCATCTATGGTTTTCGCTCTTGCAGCGAATGCGCCGGCGCAGCTCAAAGTTGACGCGGCGGGAAACGCCATCTTTGGCGGAAATATTACGCTGGAAAGCAGCACCAATTTTATTGGTACGCCCGGCGACATTCCCATTACATTTAAGGTAAACGACTTTCTGTCCGGATACACGGGAGGCTCGGAAATGGGAAACGTATCTTTTGGGTACAAAGCACTTTTCTCCAACATAGCAAGCTTCCGCAATACCGCCAATGGATATTCGGAAGACATACCGGGCGACTGGAATACCGCTGTTGGATGGGAAGCGCTTTCCTCCAACCTGTCAGGTTTCTCTAATACCGCTATTGGAAACGAAGCGCTTTCCTCCAATCTGGCTGGCTTCGGTAATACCGCTAGTGGCGCTTCTGCTCTTTACGTTAATGAAGACGGCAATGGCAATACCGCCAGTGGTATTCTTGCTCTTTCCCCTAATACGACGGGTGATGACAATACCGCCTATGGATCGGGTACACTTTTCACCAATACAGCAGGCAGCAGCAACACCGCTATTGGCGCTTACGCAAATGTCAGCGCCAACAATCTAACCAACGCTACAGCCATTGGCGCTAATGCTATCGCCCTCTCAAGCAATCAGGTAAAAATAGGCAGCGGCACTGTTACCTCCATTGGCGGCGCTGTTAACTGGGGTGTTCTCTCGGATAAGCGAGTAAAGAAGAACATCCAAACGGACGTACCGGGGCTTGACTTTATCAACCGCCTGCAACCGGTTACGTATAACTTGGATTTGGATGCCTTAGACGGCTTGATGAACCACGACGAAGCAATAAAGCAAGCTGAAGATAAGCTGCCCCCAAAATTGAAAGCCCAAAGTAAAATGATGAGAGAGAAAGGGAGAAATAGCGAGGCTGCCAAAAAAGCGAGAGAGGCCAAAGAAAAGCAGCTGCAGTCCGGCTTTATAGCGCAGGATGTGGAGGCGATAGCCAAAAGCATAGGCTACGATTTCAGCGGCGTGGATGTGGGTGAAACGGGTATCTACGGATTGCGGTATGCAGAGTTTGTTGTACCCTTAGTGAAAGCTGCGCAGGAGCTCAGCGCGCAAAACGACCGGCTGCAGGCGCAGAGCGATCAGATGCAGGCGCAAATAAATGAGTTGACAGGGCTGGTTTACAGCTTGCTGGGAAAAGAAGCCAACCCCGCTGCGCTGAAAAGCAGAAGCGCCGGCGAGCCTGCTGCCGGAGGGCAGGGCTTGGCAGGCAGCGGCGCCTCCCTGCAGCAGAACACTCCCAACCCTTTCAGCCAAACCACCGTTATCCGCTATACGCTGCCGCAAACCTGCAGCTCGGCGCAGCTTGCTGTAAGCAGTACAGCAGGGCAGGTTGTACGGCAAATACCGCTCCAAGCTGGAACAGACAGCGTTACGATAGAAGGCGGCGCGCTTGCTGTCGGCATCTACTACTATTCTCTCTACGTGGATGGCAGCTTGGTTGATACGAAAAAGATGATTTTAACGAAGTAAGGAGGAAACATCATGAAAAAAATTATATTGACGCTGAATATGAGCATTATCTGTCTGCTCATGTATGGGCAAGATAACAGGTTGATTTATCAGGACCCGACGTATGATAATCCGGAAAAAAGATCAGAAATTCTTAACAAAAACACTCTGATGAATGTGTCCGTTGACTTTGTGAAAATGGATGTGGATAAAATCTTTATTTACGATCAGCTTGTATTAGAGTTTGGTGAAAATAAAATAACTGTCAATAAAAAAAGAATAGGGAGAGAGAGGTGGGAGATATTTAGTTTTTACGGACATAATGCCGATGATAACAGTGACATTCAAATTGTTGCTATAAGGAATGGTACAAAGGGTCGCTATGTAGGAGGAACGATAACTACCTCAAAACGGGAAAAATATGCAATTGTACCTATAGACAGTAACAATTATGCCGTAGTTAAAAAAGATTACTCCAAAATGAGAGAGAATTGTGATAATCTTCATGATTATTCTTCACGTATTGACGGCGCAGATGGAGCCGAGAGTGATGACCGGCCTGGAGCTGCGCCTTTGCCATACGGTTGCAGAGTAAGAGTGCTGGTCTTATACACGCCTGCAGCCCAGTCTTCAGTGGATGACGTTCAGTATATCATATCAAAGGCAATAGATGAAACAAATGAAAGCTTTACAAACAGCAGCGTGAATTACAACGTAGAGCTTGCATACTCAGGTTTGACAGATTACGCGGTGGATGGCAGCTTGATTGATACGAAAAAGATGATTTTAACGAAGTAAGGAGGACCAAACCATGAAAAAAATTATATTGACGCTGAATATGAGCATTATATGTCTGCTCCTATATGGGCAAGATAACAGGTTGATGTATCAGGACCCGACGTACGATAATCCGGAAAAAAGATTAGAAATTCTTAACAAAAGAGATGCTAATGTATCCGTTGATTTTGTGAAAATTGATTTGGAAAAACTCGACATTTACGATCAATTTGTATTGCAGTTCGGTGAAAATGAAATGACCGTCAAGAAAAAAACGTTGGAAAAAAGATCGAAGAATAAAATTAGTTTTTTTGGCAAAAACGATGATGATAACAGTAGCATTTCCTTTTCTGTTTTGAATAATGATATACAAGGCACAATAACTACCCCCAAAATAGACGTGTATAAAATTGAAACCATAGGAGATAAGGACAATTATGCCATAGTTAAATTAGATGGGTCTAAATTAAAAGAGAATTGTGATAATCTTCATGATTATTCTTCACGTATTGACGGCGCAGATGGAGCCGAGAGTGATGACCGGCGTGGAGTTGCGCCTTTGCCATACGGTTGCAGAGTCAGAGTGCTGGTCTTATACACGCCTGCAGCCCAATCTTCAGTGAGTGATATCAAAAACACCATATGGGAGGCAATAAATGAGACAAATGAAAGCTTTACAAACAGCAGCGTGAATTACAACGTAGAGTTTGCATACTCAGGTTTGACAGATTACGCGGAAGTCAACTCCACGGTAGACAAAACAAGATTCAGGAATACTAATGACGGCTACATGGACGAGGTTCATGCCTTGCGCAATGCCTATGCAGCCGACATCTGTGTTTTACTAACCGACTACGGTGACAGGGTTTGTGGAGAGGCCTATGACATTGGAGTGCCGGCAAGCGATGCTTTTTGCGTGGTTAACGCCAGCTGCGCTACCGGGTACTATTCTTTCGGTCATGAAATCGGGCATTTGCTTGGTTGTCGGCACGATCCATACGTAGATACGACTACAACGCCATTTGCTTATGGACACGGGTATGTGTACTCTCCCGGGTACTGGAGAACTATAATGGCATACGCAGATGCCTGCTCTTCCTGTGGTAGAATTCAATACTGGTCAAACCCAAATGTCTCTTATGAGGGGGCTGCAATGGGAACAGCTGCTGTCAGCAATAGCGCGCGTGTTTGGAATGAACGTTCCACTACAGCTATGACATTCAGACAACCGCCAACCGACATAACAGTTACGAGCGGTGATTTTTCCAGTAGCAGCTATGCTGATGTTATAGCAAAACAAGCTATTACAACTAACGGAACGGTAAGCATTAGCAGCGGCAAAGAAGCCTACATGAGGGCAGCGAGCAGCATTACGCTACAGCCGGGATTTTCTGTGGCCTTAGGGGCCGAATTTGAAGCAAGGGTTGAAGGCATTTATGATTGTGGAAATTAGAAAAGCTGCTTATCTACATCTTTGCTGCCTGTTTATCTTGTATCACTTTTTATTGCTTCGATTCGCTTCGATTCCCCTACGGGGAATAGTGATACACGGTTTTGCACATTTTCCGAAGGTGGGAAACATGAGCTCATAATTCATAATTTACTGTGAAGCTAATCGACATTTACTGCGAAAACAGCGGGGTAGCTAAAGCGTACGAGCCGGGCACCTCGCTGATGCAAATTGCGCAAGACCAAAGCATCCGGCTGGAATCGCCCATCCTTGCAGCGCTGGCCAACAACCTGCTCAAGGAGCTGTGGTACGAGGTGTCGGGGCCGCAGACCATTCGCTTCATCGGCTACTCACACCCCGACGGGAAGCGATGCTACCAGCGCTCGCTCACCTTTCTGCTGCAAAAAGCCGTTAAGGATGCCTTTCCGGAGTGTAGCCTTAGCGTGGAGCACTCCGTTTCCAACGGCTTTTACTGCGAGCTGAAAGGCACCTCCGGCTTCAGCGCCTCGATGGTGGGGGGCATCGCCAAGCGCATGCGCGAGCTTGTTGCCGCCGATTTGCCTTTTGAGAAGAAAAAAGTGCAGACGAGCGAGGCCATCGCCATTTTTCGGGGGCAGGGGTACGTGGAGAAGGCGCGGTTGCAGCAAACGCGCGGCAAGCTTTACACCTCCGTTTACTACCTCAGCGGCTACGCCGACCACTTTTACGGGCCGCTGGTGCCGAGCACCGGAGCCTTGAGCAGCTTTGGGCTTACCCCGTACTACAACGGCATGCTGCTGATGTTCCCCAAGGCGGGCAGCTCGGGAGCGCTGGAGCATGTTGTGGCCCAAAAAAAGATGTTCGACATTTTTCGGGAGCACAAGCAGTGGGTGGAGATTTTACAGGCTGGCGCCGTAGGCCAAATAAACGAGCTTATACAGCGCAACGGCGGCGATGAGCTCATTAAGGTGTCGGAGGCGCTGCACGAAAAAAAGTACGCGCAAATAGCCGACCATATTTCGTCGCGGGGCGGCGAGGTGAAGCTGGCGCTGGTAGCCGGCCCGTCGTCGAGCGGAAAGACCACAACCTCCAAGCGCCTGTCCATACAGCTCAAGGTGGCGGGGTTTTCGCCCAAGGTGCTCGAGATGGACAGCTACTTTGTCAACCGCGACCAAACGCCGCTTGACGAGCACGGGGAGCGCGATTTTGAGAGCATTGGCGCGGTAGATCTGCCGCTCTTCAACGATCACCTCGACCAGCTGCTGCGCGGCCGGCGCGTGCAGCTGCCCAAGTTCGACTTTGGCAGCGGGACGCGCTCCCGCAGCGGCGAGCACATGGAGCTGGGCGAGAAGGACATCCTCATCGTGGAGGGCATACACGCGCTCAACCCTAAGCTCACCGAGGCGGTTAGCCTCAAGCGCAAGCTCCGGATTTACGCCTCGGCGCTTACGTTCATCAACCTTGACGAAAACAACCGCATATCGACCACCGACAACCGGCTTGTGCGGCGGCTTGTGCGCGATGCATTTTTCAGGGGCAGCGGAGCGCAGGCAACGCTCCACCGCTGGGCAAGCGTGCGGCGCGGCGAGGAAAAGAACATTTTCCCTTTTCAGGAGCACGCCGACATCATGTTCAACTCGTCGCTGCTGTACGAAATCAACGTGCTGCGCCGATACGCCGAGCCAATGCTCTACCGCGTGCTCCCCAACGACAGCGCCTACGTTGAGGCGTGCCGGCTGCTCAAATTCCTCAGCTACTTTGAGTTCGTCAGCCCCGAGGACGAGCGCAAGGTTCCGCCCACGTCGGTCATTCGCGAGTTCATTGGCGGCAGCAGCTTTTCGTACTGCTAAGCGCTGGGCTGCGCTAACCGGCGGGCACCATGTACAGCCGCGCGAGCTTGGCGATGTACTTCCCAACAACGTCAAACTCAAGATTTACCACCGTACCCATCCCGATGGCGTGGAAGTTGGTGTGCTCGTAGGTGTAGGGGATGATGGCCACCTGAAAGCTGCCGTGCTGCGAGTTGACCACCGTGAGGCTTACGCCGTTCACCGCGATTGAGCCTTTCTCTACCGTAATATTTCCGGCGGCGGGGTCGTAGTCAAAGGTGAAGTACCAGCTGCCGCTGGCCTCGCGCACGCCGCTGCACGCGGCGGTTTGGTCAACGTGCCCCTGCACCAGGTGGCCGTCGAGGAGGCTGTCGATTTTCATGCTGCGCTCCACGTTCACCTCGTCGCCCGGCTTGAGCAGGCCGAGGTTTGACTTTTGCAGCGTCTCCAAAATGGCGGTTACGGTGTACGTCCGCTCGCCGCAGCGCACCACCGTGAGGCACACCCCGTTGTGGGCAACGCTCTGGTCAACCCTCAGCTCCTTAGCAAAGGGGCACTCGAGCGTGATGTGCAAGTTCTCCTTTTCGCGCTCCAGCGCGGCCACCCTTGCGGTGGCTTCTACAATTCCTGAAAACATAGCTTGTTGAGCATTAATGAAAAAAAAATCAAAAAAAAAATCGGCTACTCGTACTTTCCCACATCGAGCTTGAGCAGCACAAATAGCAGGATGGTGAACGCCCACAGCGACGACCCTCCGTAGCTGATAAACGGCAAGGGGATGCCCACCACAGGCATGATGCCAATGGTCATGCCGATGTTGACGATAGTGTGGAAAAACAGGATGGCGGCAACGCCGTAGCCGTAAAGCTTGGCAAAAGCGCTCTTTTGGCGCTCGGCTATGTTGACTATCCGGATGAGCAAAAACAGGTAGAGGCCTACCACCAGCGTAGCGCCCACAAAACCCCACTCCTCGCCCACGGCGCAGAATATGAAGTCGGTGCTTTGCTCGGGCACAAAGTTTCCTTTGGTTTGCGTTCCCTCCAAAAATCCCTTTCCGGTCAACCCTCCGGAGCCAATGGCCACCTTTGACTGGTGCACGTTGTAGCCCCACCCTTTGAGGTCGGATTCTATGCCCAGCAAATCGTTTATCCTCCTGCGCTGGTGCTCCTTGAGCACGTTGTCGAACACGTAATCTACCGAGTAGTTGATGCCGACGGACAGGACGAAAAGCAGGATGATGGAAAACATGTACCGCAGCTTGTGCCACCACGCGTAGGCAGCCGCCACGGGCAGCATGGCAGCGTGCGCAATGACGAGCGATTCGAAGAGCGGCAGGTCGGCATCCAGCGGCCTCAGCCCAAAGTGCAGCGTCAGCGTTACGGCAGCAATAGCGGCAATGGCGATGAGGCTGACTTTGTAGCGCTTGCTAAAAATCATAAAGAGAGCGAAGCAAAGCAGCCCGATGAAGATAGCAACGGCGGGCGGCTCAACGAGCAGCGAGAGGATAAACAGAAAGACGAGAAACAGGCAGGACAGCACAATCAGCCCCTTTAGCCCCGCCCTGTAGAGTACAATGATGAAAACGGCGAACACCAGCGCCGACCCAGTATCGTGCTGCAGCAGCGTGAGCGCAAACGGTACAAGAATAACGAAAAGAGCTAGCGCCAGCTCCCTGAGATTTTGCATGCGGAAGGTGTAGGTCCCCACCACCTTGGCGAGCATTAGCGCGGTGGCAACCTTCACAAACTCTACCGGCTGAAGGCTTACTACGCCGAACGAAAGCCACGATTTTGAGCCGTTGACTTCGCTCCCAAAAATGAGCGTGGCCACGATGAGCAGCAGCGCAATGAAGTACAGCGTCCCGGCAAAAATGCTGTAGAACCGGCTTTCTACTACCATCACGAATATGGCAATAACGCAGGCCATGCCCACCCAGAACGCCTGAAGCCGGCTTCGGTTGCGCACGTCAAAAAAGCGGGGATGCTCCTCGTCGAACCCTGAGGCGTAGATGCAGAGCAGGCCAATGCCCATCAGCGCCATCCATATCAGGATAACGCCCCAGTCAACTTTTGTCAGTATGCTGTAACCTCTACTGCGTAGCATTTTGCTGGATTAAATTTCCGCCCGCAACGTACTCTTCGAGCCACGCACGGGAGATGGTTTTCTTCAAATATTTTTCTACAATAAGGCTTGCCGTTGGGGCGGCCCACTTAGCCCCTGCGCCGCCGTTTTCTACGTACACAGCCACCGCTATCAGCGGTTTGTCTTTTGGCGCAAAGCAGATGAACACCGAGTGGTCTTCGCCGTGCGGGTTTTGCGCGGTGCCCGTTTTGCCGCACAGCTCAACGCCGGGTATTTTGGCAATGCGTGCTGTTCCGCCAAACTCGCTGTGCACGGCGAGGTACATGCCCTGCACTACCGGGTCGAAGTGCCTGCGGTCGATGGTGGTGGCGTGCGGCGCAAGGAAGCTGGTGTCCGGCCTTTTTCCGCGTGCGCTCTTAACGATGTGAGGCGTGTAGTAAAAGCCACGGTTGGCAATGGTAGCGGCTACGTTGGCCATGTGCAGCGGCGTTACGCCCAGCTCTCCCTGCCCTATGGCCAGCGATATAATGCTTAGCGATTTCCACCTGCCGGCGCCGTGCATGCGGTCGTAGGTGGCGGCGGTAGGCAGTATGCCCCGCAGCTCGTTGGGGATGTCGGAGCCGAGCCTTTGCCCAATGCCGAAGCTTTCGATATGCCGGCGCCATACGTTAAAGCCATCCTGAGGGCTGCTATACTTGTCTATAATGCTGCGAAAAACGTGGCAGTAGTAGGCATTGCACGAAACCTGCAGCGACTGCGTCAGGTTGACCGGCGAGAAGTGGCGGTGGCATCCTACAAATCGGCGGCCAAAGGCATAGCCTCCGCTGCAGGTGTGGGTGGTTTTTTCGCTCACCGTTTCCTCCTGTAGCGCAGCGAGAGCGTTGAGGCACTTAAAGATGGAGCCGGGCGGGTACTGCGCCATCACTGCGCGGTTGAACAGGGGCTTCATGGGGTTTGCGCTCAGCGCGCTTCGCTCTGCCACGCGGTGCGCGTCGATGAACAGCGCGGGGTCGAAGTTGGGGGTCGATACCAGCGTGAGGATTTCGCCCGTTGCCGGCTCTATGGCAACAATGCTCCCGACTTTATTTTGCATGAGGCGCTCGCCGTACTCCTGCAGCCCAACATCTATGGAGCACACAAGGTTGTCGCCGGGCAGCGCGGTGGTGTCAAACCTGCCGTTGGCGTATGAGCTGGTAACGCGGTTGTACACGTCACGCGCGTAGATGCTCACGCCTCGCTTGCCGCGCAGCGCTTTTTCGTAGAAGGATTCTATGCCGATTTTCCCGATGTAGCTTCCCTGCGTGTAGAAAGGGTCGGCGGCAATGCTGCTGCTGTCGGCTTCGCCGATGTAGCCGATGAGGTTGCCCGCAACGCTGCGAGGGTAGGAGCGTATGCTGCGCGCCTGCGCGTAGAAGCCGGGAAACTTAAACCATTTTTCCTGCAGCAACGCAAAAGCTTCGGGCGATACTTGCCTGCGGAGCAGCGCAGGCTGGTAGGCCGCCGTTTTTTTTGCCTTAGACTTAATGGCCGTTAGCGTAGCCTGAATTTGCTCGGGGGGAACATCCAGCGCCTGCGAGAGCATCGCCGTATCAAAGGCGGCCAGCTCGCGCGGGATGACTACAATATCGTACACCGTTTGGTTATCTACCAAAAGCACCCCGTTGCGGTCGTAAATAAGCCCGCGCGCGGGGTATTGAATTTCGTAGCGCATTACGTTCTGGGCGGCTATGCGCTTGTAGTCGCTATCAATAACCTGAATGTAGAACAAGCGCCCCAGTATGACGACGCATGTAAGCACGAAAAAAACAATGATGTACAGCCTTCTATTTGCAAACTCGTTCACTTATCGGTAGCGTTTATCTTTATTTTCAAAGAATATTTCCAAAATTATCATGATAGCAACCGCAACGGCAGCGCTCAGGAGCGCGCGCAGCAGCGTAAAGTGGGCTTGGTAAAGCGTAAATATTTCCAAAAAAAACAGCGCCAGGTGGAAGGTGAAGGTAAGGATGAACGCGTAAAATAAAAAGCGAGCGAACCCCAGCACGTAAATAGACGGTCGCAGGCTCTGGTCGCGGCCCTCCTTGCTGGCAACGGTTCTTACCACCAGCGGGCGAATGAAGCCAACGAGCACGCACGCCGCAGCATTTAGCCCCAGCGTCCCCGACAGGAAATCAACGGCAAGCCCAAGCGCAAAAGAGACCAGCAGCAGGCTTACTTTCGATATGTTCAGGGGAAGAGCGAGGAGGTAAAGAATATACACGCAAGGTGCCACAAGCGAGTTGAGCATGCCGCGCAGCTGGAGGTTGTTGAACAAAAAAACTTGTCCGGCAACCATTAGTATTGCAATCAGTATGCTTTGCAGCCATTTATTCATTGTGGTATGTTTGGTTGTGTTAGCAGCTGCTGCTCGAGCCTTCGAAGCTCGGCAGCGTGCGTAAATCTGATGACGTTCACGTAGCGCAGCTTTTTGAAATCGGCTTCGAGCTTCACGCGTATTTCGTGGAAATTCCCTTTTCTTGTCTCGTACGAGGCAATTGTACCTATCAGAATACCCTCCGGAAATATGGCAGAGTAGCCGCTGGTTTCTACAGTATCGCCCAGCCTTATCATCACGTGCTGCGGTATTTCCGACAAAATGGCCTCGCGGTAGTCAAGCCCATCCCACATGAGCGTACCCAAGTACTCGGTTCGCTTGATGCGTGCGCTGATTTTGAAGCTGCGGTTGAGCAGCGACATTACGGTGGCGTAGTGCGCCGATGTATTGACAACAATGCCCACCACCCCGTTGTCGGTTACCACGCCCATTTCGGGGAAAATGTTGTGCCACTCGCCCACGTTCAGCACAAGGTAGTTGTTTTGCCTGTTGGTGGCGCTGTTCACCACTTTAGCGGGTATGTAGCTAAACAGCTTGCCTGCGCCGGCGCTTTCCGGCGCAACGCTTTTGGTGGCATCGTGGCTTTGGTAGTAGTCGAGCATGTTGCGCAGCTTGGCATTTTCGAGCAAAAGCGTTTTGTTGTCACCTTTGAGCGCAAGGTAATCCGTAACATTTCCTGCAATCGCGTAGCTGTGGCTTTGCAGCGCCTGCAAAGCGCCGAACATTTGCGTTTGCTGGTAGTAGGTGCCGTAAAAAATCAGCGACACGGCAGCCCCCTCCAGGATGAGGAACAGGATAAACCCATGAAAGCGAAGTATGAATTTTAGTAAGGCGCCCATTGAGTACGTAAAAGTTGGCTTGAGGCAGCTTGCGCACAGCGCAGGCTGCTTGCTACCGCATCAGGAATGAGAAGTTTTCGATATTTTTCAGCGCAATGCTTGTACCCCTTGCCACTGCGTGGAGCGGATCTTCTACCACGTGGAACGGAATGTTGATTTTTTCCGACAAGCGCTGATCCAAGCCGCGCAGCAGCGCTCCGCCGCCGGTCAGGTAAACGCCTTTGAGCACGATATCGGCGTACAGCTCCGGCGGTGTTTGCTCCAGCACGCCCAAAACTCCGCTTTCTATTTTCGATATGGAGCGGTCGAGGCTGAAGGCCACCTCTTGGTACGAAATGGGCACTTCGATGGGGAGCGCCGTCATCAGGTTTGGCCCGCGCACCGTATAGTTTTCGGGAGGGTTGTCCAGCTCGGCAATGGCGCTCCCCACGTTGATCTTAATATCCTCTGCCGTGCGCTCGCCAATTTTGATGTTGTGCTGGTGGCGCATGTAGGCTTGTATGTCCGCCGTGAACACGTCGCCGGCAATGCGGACGCTCTTGTTGCACACAATGCCTCCGAGCGCAATGACGGCAACCTCCGCTGTCCCGCCGCCTATGTCCAGCACCATGCAGCCTTCCGGTGCCTCTACGTCAATCCCAATGCCCAGCGCGGCGGCCATAGGTTCGTAAATCATATATACATCCTGACCTCCGGCGTGCTCAGACGAGTCGCGCACGGCGCGTATTTCCACCTCCGTGCTGCCCGACGGAATGCATACCACGATGCGCAGCGACGGCCTGAAAATAGACTTGCTGGCGTTGATCTTTCTTATCATCCCGCGTATCATTTGCTCGGCGGCGTTGAAGTCGGCAATTACGCCGTCGCGAAGCGGGCGTACGGTCTTGATGTTTTCGGGCGTTTTGCCGTGCATTTGGCGAGCAGGCTCGCCCACCGCAATCAGCTTGCCGTTGTTCTGGTCAATGGCAACAATGGAAGGCTCGTCAACCACAATACGGTCGTTGTGGATAATTACTGTGTTGGCTGTGCCCAAGTCTATAGCCAACTCCTGCGTGAAAAATGAAAAAAGTCCCATTTGTATAACGATTTACGATTTTATGGTATTATAATTTTCTGCTGCTATAAAATGGCGCGTGCCAATGCTCGCCAAAATTGCTAATGCTTAAAGTGCCTCACCCCTGTGGTTACCATTGCCACGCCGTTTGCGTTGCAGTAGTCAATGCTTTTTTGGTCGTTCACCGAGCCGCCCGGCTGGATAGCTGCGGCGATGCCGGCCTTGTGCGCAATTTCCACGCAGTCGGGGAAGGGAAAAAATGCGTCGGAGGCCATTACCGCGCCTTGCAGCGAAAAGCCGAATGAGGCGGCTTTTTCGATGGCGTGGCGCAGGGCATCCACGCGCGACGGCTGCCCCACTCCGCTGGCAACGAGCTGCCGGTTTTTGGCCAGCACAATGGCGTTCGACTTGGAGTGCTTCACCAGCTTGTTGGCAAAAATCAAGTCCTGCACCTGCTCGGCGGTGGGCTTTGCCGTCGTTACGAAGGTCATATCCTTCTCCGTTTCCACCGACAGGTCTTGCTCCTGCGCCGCCACGCCGTTGAGCAGCGTGCGGCTTTGCACCGCGGGCAGTTTAAGCGTTTTTACCGCAAGGATGATGCGGTTTTTCTTTTGCTTCAGGGTAGCCAGCCCTTCGGCGCTGTAGGCGGGGGCAATCAGCACCTCGCAGAACAGCATGTTCACCTCCTCGGCAGCTTCCTTGTCCAACTCGCGGTTGCACGCCAGCACGCCGCCAAACGCCGACACGGGGTCGCCCGCCAGCGCGTCCCTCCAGGCCTGCAGCAGCGTTGGCCGCGAAGCTGCGCCGCAGGCGTTGTTGTGCTTGATGATGGCAAACGTTGGCTCGTCAAACTCGCGGATGAGCCTCAGCGCAGCGTCAATATCGAGCAGGTTGTTGTACGAAATCTCCTTGCCGTGCAGCTGCTCGAACATGTCGTTGAGGTTACCGTAAAACGCTGCTCTTTGGTGTGGGTTTTCGCCGTAGCGCAGCGCCTTGCCGCCAGGCATGCTTAGCTTAAACGAGGGGATGCGCTCGCTGCGGTTGAAGTAAGAAAAGATGGCGCTATCGTAGTGGCTCGACACGTCAAAGGCCTGCGCCGCCAAGCGACGGCGGTTGGCAAGCGTGGTGCCGCCGCCGTTTTCCTTGAGCATGGACAGCAGCTCGGCGTACTGCCGGCGCGAGGCAACAACGGCAACATCGCTGTAGCTTTTTGCGGCGGCGCGGATGAGCGAAACCCCGCCAACGTCTATTTTTTCGATGACCTCCGCCTCAGAGGCACCCGACGCTGCTGTTTCCTCAAACGGGTACAGGTCAACCACCACCAAATCTACCTCAGGAATTTCGTACTGCGCCAGCTGCCTGCTGTCGTCGGGGTTGTTGCGGCGCGCAAGTATCCCCCCAAATACTTTTGGGTGCAAGGTTTTTACGCGCCCGCCAAGGATGGAAGGGTATCCGGTAAGGTCTTCTACCGATTGCGCATTCGCGCCCAGCTTTTCAATAAAGCTGAGCGTTCCGCCTGTCGAATATATTTTAACGCCATTGCTACTAAGATATTGAACTATTTCGTCGAGTCCGTCTTTGTAGAATACCGAAAGAAGTGCGCTTTTAATCTTTTTTTTGTTGTTAAGCATCGTAAAATTTGCAACTAATTTATATGCAACGACTTACCAATCCGTAATTCAGCTGTTTTTCAAACTTTGAAGATAGCTAAACTATTTGGATAATTCCAATGCTGTATGAAAATTATTTTGCTAAAAAAAATTAAAAGACAGAACGTTCAACTTTTTTTCTGAGAAAGTAACCCTTGCGAACCCGCTTTTGAGTGCGAGTAAGCTACGCTTTCAGCGGAACAATCAGCTTGACCAGCTTCAGGGCGAGGTCGGTGAAGATGATTTTGGCGTTGCCGTTTTGCCCAACGTGCTGCAGGGCGAGGTTGAGCTCCTCGTACAGGCGGAAGATGTTGCTGGGGTTAATGAACGGTGAAAACTTCGCGCTGAAGTCGGCCTCCTCTCCGGCCAGGTATACCGCCTCGCTCACCTGCCGGTTCATGATGAAATTTTCGCGCATCATTCGCTGGGCGTAAAGCAAAAAATTCTTTTGCCATTCGCGCCCCAGCGTGGCTATTTTTTCGGCTTGCTGCACAAGCTGTATTACGTTCTCTGCCCTGCTGGCGTAGCTCAAGCGCATGAGCGCAGCAAAATGGTCGAAGTAGTCGCGCTTTTCGTCGCTTTGGCCGGCAATGCGCCGCGCTTCCACCACGCTGCCGTTGGCGAGGTGCGCCAGCGCATTTGCCTCGCCCTGCGGCAGGCCAAGCTCGCGCACGAGCATCGCGGCAAGCGCATCGCTGTGCACGGGCGGTACGCTCACCAGCTGGGTGCGCGAAAGGATGGTTTTGAGCATTTGCCCCGAGCTGGCGGCAACAAACAGAAAGAGCGTTTGCGCAGGCGGCTCCTCTATCAACTTGAGCAGCTTGTTGGCGGCAGTAGCGTTCATGCGCTCGGGCAGCCACATGAGCATAACCTTGAACTTGCCCTCAAACGCCTTTAGCGAAAGCTTGCGCATAATCGCGTCGGCCTCGTGCGTGCTGATGTTGCCCTGCTTATTGTTGATGCTGATGCCCTCGTACCAAGCCTGCTCGGTGATGTAAGGGTTTTGCTGCAGCATTTGCCGCCACGTTTCCAGAAACATGTCGCTCACAGGGTTTCTTTCGCTTGGCTTGGACGAGTTTACCGGAAAGGCAAAGTGCAAGTCGGGGTGCGCCAGCTTGTGCATTTTGATGCAGGCGCTGCACGCGCCGCAGGCGTCGGTCTCGGAGGGGTTTTCGCACATGGCGTACTGCGCGTACGCCAGCGCCAGCGCCATGTTGCCGCTGCCCTCCTTCCCCAAAAACAGCTGGGCGTGGCTCACGCGCCCCTCGCGCGCGGCGTGCGTCAGCTTGAGCTTGAGCTTTTCCTGCCCTATGACTTCGCTAAATAGCATTGTGCGTGTAATTTATTTGCCAATTTTTCATACCCTTGGCATACGTGGGCAGCGCTTAAACTCCTTTTCCTGCTTTTCCTTATCGAACAGCAGGCGGTAGGTGGCGTGCGTTTTGTAGATTTTGCCGCCCAGCTGCTGCTGAAAGCGCATCATCAGCGGGTTGAAATCGCCTACCCAGGTAAGGTCAATATCTTTGTACGGAAAACCGCCGGCAAAGGCAACCTCGGCAAACGTCATCACCATTGCGCTCTCTACCCCGCGCCCCCTAAACTCCGGCACCACTCCGAACGCCAGCCCCATAATGCGCCGGCATACTTTTTTTACGCGCAGCAAATACCAAAATTTCAGCTGCTTGAGCAAAGTCATCCGGCCACCGCCAAGGCGCTTCACTATCTCGTTGATTTCGGGAATCTGTACAAAAAAGCCTATAGGCTCGCCATCGTAGTAGGCAAACAGGGTAAGCCGGTGATCGATGATGGGCTTAATGGCCATCAGCTCGGCGCTGGCCTGCTCGGGTGTCATCGGCTCCACGTCGGGGTGGCGCACCCAGGCGCGGTTGTAGATGCTGCGAAAATCCTCCGCGAGCTGCGCCAGCTCGCGGCTGCTGGTGTGGCGAAAGGTGTAGCGCGGGTTAGCCCGCACCCGTGCGGCTGCTTCGCGAATGCTGCCTGCCACGCCGTCCATCGAAATGGGGCGCAGGTACGAGTACTGGTAAAAGTAGCTCTTGAAGCCGTACTCCTCAAAAAAATCCTTGTAGTACGGTGGGTTGTAGCTCATGCCGTACGATGGCCGGGTGAATCCGTCCACCAGCAACCCCCACCAGCGCTCGCGTCCGCCAAAGTTAACGGGGCCATCCATAGCCTCCACGCCGCGCACCTCCAGCCACTGCCGGCAGGCATCGAGCAAAGAGAACGCAGCCTCCCGGCAGCGGATGCACTCAAAAAAACCCATTCCGCCCGTTGGCTGGTCGTTGAGGCAGGCCGTTTGGGGGTTGACGAATACCGCCACGCGCCCCACCGGAGCGCCGTTTTCGTCTTGCAGCATGAAGCGGGCAACCTCGCCGCCGCCCTGCAGCAGCGTGTTTTTCCTGTAGCAAAAAACGCCCTCTACGTCGTCATCCAGCGGATGAACGTAGCAAGGGTCGTTTTTGTACAGCGCTTTAGGAAAATTCAGAAACGCCTGAGCCTGCCGCCTGCTGTTGACTTTTATGAGGGTGTAGT